>NZ_JXQS01000009.1:0-177986 GCF_000834565.1 Rhodococcus sp. MEB064 | reverse complement strand
ACCTCGTTCGCCCAGCCCCTGAAGGCCTTCGGTCGGTGTCCGTGTCGCTCTGACTCGAAGAAAGTTACGCGAGTGATTCATGAGATGCAAATCGCCAGGTCAGCGGCGATTCTTCTGCGACATCCTCTGGACATCGCTTCCATGCGTGGCCACGAATACCCCGTGTGTGCGCCCACGTCGGCTCGACGGTCGCGTCGACAGGTGCACCGGAATCGGAGCAACACATGCCTATCGCAGCAGTCGACTACAACCACGTACGCCTGACGGTCAGTGACATCGCGGTATCGAAGAAGTTCTACGACGATGTCTTCGGCTTCGAGGTGGCGTTCGAGCTGCCGCCGAACCCGGACGCGGAGACGAAGGAAGCCCTCGGCTTCCTCTTCGGCGGTGTCATCTACAAGTTCGCCGGCGGTCTACTCGGACTTCGTCCCACCGCGCCGAGCGACGACACCTTCGGCGAGGATCGCGCCGGGCTCGATCATCTGAGCTTCAGCGTCGCCTCCATGCAGGATCTGCACGACGCCGCTGCGCTCCTGGACCAGCTCGGCATCGCCCACGAGCCGGTCAAGGATCTCGGTGACGCCGGCATGGCGATCCTCGAATTCCGGGATCCCGACAACATCGCGCTCGAGATCGCCGGCCCCAACAGCTAGTCAGTCCGAGGCGCGCTTGCGCTCGTCTCGCGCTGCCATCCGAGCCTCGAGGTCGACGGCATCCAACTTGTCGGCTTCCTCGAGGGTCGGGGCTGTCCCCCCGAGACGGGCAGGTACCCAGTACTCACCGGCGGGGTGCTCGTAGTTGTTCTGGATCTCGGCGAGCATCGACTGCATCGTCGTGCGCAGGTGTGTGGTCAGCTCGCCGGCGGACGTATCTGCTGCGATCGGCTCACCCACCCTGATGGTGATCGGGGTGTTCGTGCGGCCGAGACGCTTCGGGAACCCCTTGGTCCACACACGCTGAGCTCCCCAGATGACCATGGGGATGATCGGGACCCCGGCTTCGATCGCCATCCGAGCTGCTCCGGACTTGAAGTCCTTGATCTCGAAGCTTCGACTGATGGTCGCCTCCGGGTACACGCCGACCAATTCACCGCGCGCGAGTGCGTCCACTGCAGACCTGTACGACTCGGCGCCGGCGCCGCGATCCACGGGAATGTGCTTGAGCGCCCGCATGATCGGGCCCGACTTCGAGTTGTCGAAGACCTCTTTCTTCGCCATGAACCGGATGTACCGCTTGTGCTTACGAGCGGGAAGGCCGGCGTAGGTGAAGTCCAGATATCCGGTGTGGTTCACCGCTATCACCGCACCGCCCTGCGCGGGAATGTTCTCCGCGCCGGTCACGTCGAACTTCAAGCCCTGAGCAGCGAAGACCGTGCGAGCGATGCCGATGATGGTGCGATAGACAGGTTCCACAAACAGCAGCGTAGCGGTAGCGCTACCGCGCAGCGGAGATCCGTACGACCATCTTTCCGGTGTTCTCTCCTCGGAGCATGCCGAGGAAGGCGTCGACCGAACGCTCGATCCCGTCGACGACCGTCTCGTCGTAGCTGATCCGGCCGTCGGTGAGCCATGCGGTCATGTCCTCGGCGAAGGCGGGGAACCTGTCGAAGAAGTTGCCCACCGTGAAGCCGCGCAGCGTGAGGCCTCGGGTCACGATGTTCGACATGTTGTCCGGTCCGGGAGTGGCCCCCACGGTGTTGTAGGCAGAGATCGCGCCGCACAGTGCAGCGCGTCCGCCGTCCTTGAACGAATCCAAGGCGGCCTCGAGGTGGTCGCCACCCACGTTGTCGAAGTAGACGTCGATGCCGTCCGGAGCTGCTGTGCGCAGCTGGTCGCGAACCGGGGCCCGCTTGTAGTCGAACGCCGCGTCGAAGCCGTACTTGCCGGTCAGAAGGTCGACCTTCTCCGCCGATCCCGCAGAACCGATGACCCGTCCGGCGCCGAGAATGCGGGCGATCTGGCCCACCGCGCTTCCCACTGCTCCGGCAGCGCCCGACACGAACACCGTGTCGCCCTGCTTCATCTGGGCGATGTCCTGCAATCCGACGTACGCGGTCAGGGCCGTCATACCGAGGATTCCCAGGTAGGCCGAGGTGGGAACGCCGTCGATCTCACGGACCGTACGGAAATTCGAGGCTTCTCCCTGCGCGATGTCACGCCATCCCAGCTGATGCACCACGACACTCCCCACAGCGACGTCGTCCGACCGGCTCTCGAGGACTCGGCCGACGGCGCCACCGGTCATCGTCTCGTGGAGAGCGAAGGGCGGTACGTACGACTTGACGTCGTTCATGCGACCGCGCATGTACGGATCGACCGACATGAAGTCGTTCGCGACCCGCACCTGGCCCGGCTCGAGGTCTGGAAGGTCGACTGTGACCGACCGGAAGTTGTCGGCAGTAGGCCACCCGGTGGGGCGGGACACGAGCTGGATCTGGGTGCTTTTCACGTCGATGCTCCTTTTGTGGATCGTTCGGTACACTAAATACCGTACGCCTCACCGACGAAGGGTGACAGATGGGTAGGAGAGCGACGTTCGACGCCGAGCGGGTGATCACTGCTGCGCGAGACGTGTTCTGGCACAGAGGCTTCGAAGGCGCGTCCCTACCCGAACTCGAGGCAGCGACCGGCCTGTCCCGGTCCAGCATCTATCACGCGTTCACCAGCAAGCGCGGCATGTTCGACGCAGCGGTGCAGGATTATCTGGACACGGTGGTGGCGCCGCGACTCGACCTGTTGCGGACCGACGACGGTCTGGACGCCTACTTCGCGTCGATCGACTCGGAACTCGACGTCCTCGATGCCGACGCACCACGTCGCGGCTGCCTTCTGGTCAACACTGCTGCGGGATCCGCCGCGCACGACGACACCCTCGCCGCCGTCGTCGACGCCTACCGTCGGCGACTGACCGATGCCGTAACCGACGCCCTGGTGAACCGGGGTGACGACGATCCCGAGAATCGAGCTCGCATCCTGGTGACGATGAGCTCGGGCGCACTTCTGCAGGCACGCGTCGACAGGAACGAGGCACGCGCGATCATCGCCTCGGCACGGAAGTTGGCGCGGTCCTGGGAATCGTGAGCCGACGCGGACATCGGTACCGTCGAGGAAGTGGATATCGACCGGTGGCGTAGCCGACTCCCCGTGACCAGAGCATCGGACGGGGAGCTCGTGGGGTGGACCGTCTCCGACATGGCTCGTGACGACGGCGAACTCGTGGACGCCGTCAACCCTGTCGGCCACGTGATCGCCGAAGATGTGCAGCTCGAGGCGGCGATCGACGTTCTCGAAGCGCGCGGGCTGAGCTCGCTGTCCGCTCCCTACTGGGCGCGGGCGCCGTTACCGCTGGTCAGCGAGCTGGATCTCCGGCGTGCGACACCGGAATGGCAGTGGCGTCGGATGGTCATGACGCAATTGGACGACACCAAGGTCTGGATCCGTCCCGCCTACCCGTCGTATCCGGAGCGGATGGTGGAACTCGCCGTCCCGCTGCCGGCGGACGACGTCCTCGTCACCGAACCGCCGACACGGGACGAGTAGCGAACCCGCACTGCTGATTCTCGGCCTCACGATGCACGTCAGCGCACCCGATCGATCGGAAACCTGCGAAATGGCAGATCCAGTTACGATCGGGTGCGTTCACGTGCAGTACGGCTACGAGTTCGGCGGACGCAGGACGTCGGTGCCGACGAACGGTACGAGCGCAGCCGGGATCTTGACGCTGCCGTCGGGCTGCTGGTGGTTCTCGAGGATCGCGGAGATCCACCGAGTCGTCGCCAAGGTGCCGTTGAGCGTCGCGGCCGTCTGCGGCTTGCCGTTCTCGTCCCGGTACCGGACACCGAGTCGACGCGCCTGGAACGTGGTGCAGTTCGAGGTGGACGTGAGTTCGCGGTAGGTGTTCTGGGTGGGAAGCCATGCCTCGCAGTCGAACTTGCGCGCGGCCGACGAACCGAGGTCACCGCCGGCGGTGTCGATCACGCGGTACGGAAGCTCCACCGCGGCGAGCATCTCTTTCTCCCAGCCGAGCAGTCGCTGGTGCTCGGCATCCGCGTCCTCGGGACGGGTGTAGACGAACATCTCGACCTTGTCGAACTGGTGGACGCGGATGATGCCGCGGGTGTCCTTGCCGTAGCTCCCCGCTTCACGACGGAAGCAGGACGACCATCCGGCGTACCGCTTGGGCCCCGAGCTCAGATCGATGATCTCGCCCGAGTGGTAGCCGGCCAGCGGTACTTCCGACGTACCGACGAGGTAGAGGTCGTCGTCGTCCAGGTGATAGATCTCCGACGAGTGCGCACCCAGGAAACCGGTTCCGGCCATGATCTCCGGGCGGACCAGGACGGGCGGGATGACCATGGTGAAACCGTTGGCGACGGCCCGCTGCGCGGCCAACTGCAACAGTCCGAGCTGCAGAAGCGCGCCGTACCCGGTGAGGAAGTAGAACCGGGCGCCGGACACCTTCGCGCCGCGCTCCATGTCGATGATGCCGAGTGACTCACCGAGCTCGAGGTGGTCCTTCGGGTTCTCGATGGTGGGGATCTCCCCGATGGTCTCGAGGGTCACGAAGTCGTCCTCGCCACCGGCGGGAGCTCCGTCCTGCACGATGTTCGAGATCGCACGGTGCGCCGCGTCGAGATCGGCGTCGGCAGCGTTCTGCGCGGCTTCGGCGTCCTTGACTCGTGCCGACAGCTCCGATGCGCCCTTCAGCAGTTCCTGCCGCTCCTCGGGCGAGGCCTTGCCCACCTTCTTGCCCAGCGCCTTCTGCTCGGCACGCAGGTTGTCCGCGGCCAGCACCGCGGCGCGGCGAGAGGCGTCGGCGTCGAGAAGCGCGTCGACCAGAGACGGGTCTTCGCCCCGGGTGCGCTGCGACTGGCGGACGGCGTCGGGGTCCTCGCGGACAACTCTGAGGTCGATCACGGGGAGTGAGCCTACTGGGGTCGGACGCTCAGCCGACTCCGAGGATGACCAGGTAGTCCTCGCGACCGAACATCCGGGCGGCATCGACGGCGGTCGGGTGGCCCGCGTGTGGATCGGCGCCGGCGTCGACGAGCGCACGGACGACGTCGTCCTCGCCCTTGAAGACGGCCCCCGCGATCGGTGTCTGGCCCTTGTCGTTGGGTCGGTTCACATCGGCGCCGCGGTGGGCCAGAGCGATCACCGCATCGGCGTGCCCGTGATAGGCCGACAACATGACCAGCGTGTCGCCGGAATCGTTCGCGAGGTTCACCGGAACGCCGGCGTCGACGTAGGCGGCCAGCGCCGCAGCGTCACCACTGCGGGCCATGTCGAACACGCGCGTCGCGAGCTCCTCGATGCCTGCTTCGAGGCCCGCGTCCTCGGGAATCGCACCACTCATACCGTCCGAACCTACCGGCAGGCATGATGGAGTCGATGTCTTCCACGCCCGATGACCCCACCGTGAGCGCGTCCGATACGGACGACGCCGAGACCACCCCGGTCCCGGCGACGACCGATGCGACCGCCCCCGAGCCGTCGAGCGACACCGACGAGCCGTCGGGCGACACTTCCGACCAGCCGCGCACCGTCCAGGCATCCAAAGCTCGACGCCTGCTCGCGCTGGTCGCCATCGGTGCCATCGGCGCAGCAGCCATCACGATCGGCGTCTCGGGAGGCTTCGATCGCAGCGAGAAGCTGGTGACGCCGTCCGCACAGGGCACGGTCGGCACGGCGTCGACGACGTCGTTCGGCTCGTCCGACGCCGGCGACTGCCTGCAGTGGACCCCGACGGACGACCCGGACACCGACCGACAGGATCTGGCCGAGGTGACGTGCGCGCAACCGCACCGCTTCGAAGTCGCGGAGACGATCGACCTCGGCGTCTATCCGGTCGCGGAGTTCGCGACCGGGGCGCCCTACCCGGATGCCGCCAGGTTCGCGTCGTTGCGCGACGAGCACTGCGAGACCGCCGTGCAGGACTACACCGGCGGGCGCTTCGACCCCACCGGCAAATACTCGGTGGGCCTGATGTTCCCGAGTCAGGCCGGCTGGGCGGCCGGCGAGCGTGCGATCCGCTGCGGCATCCAGCAGACGGGCGCGACCAGCGCCCTGCAGGTCATGACCGGAAGTGTCGCCGACCAGGACCAGTCGATGGTCTGGGAGACCGGCAGCTGCGTCGGGGTCGAGGCCGGTGTTCCGACCGATCCGATCGACTGCGGCGCGCCGCACGCCTTCGAGGTGGTGTCCGTCGTGGACCTCGCCGCGCAGTTCCCCGGTGGGCTTCCCTCGGTGGAAGAGCAGGACAAGTACCTCGAACCCACCTGCACGCAGGCCTCCGATGCCTATCTCGGCAGCCCCGACGCGCTGCGCAACAAGACGTTGACCCTGTTCTGGGACAACGTCGACGCATCGAGCTGGCTCGCGGGCAGCAAGAAGGTCAGCTGCTCCATCGGCAAGGAGGTCGAGTCGGGCGGCTTCGCGTCGATCGTCGGGTCGGCCAAGGGCGACATCACCATCGACGGTGCCGCTCCGGTTCCTCCGCCTGCAGTTCCCGACGGTCGCAGCCTCCCCGTACCCCTGCCCGGAGCATCGCCTCTGCCCGGAGCGTGACGTGCCCGTCACCATGACCGAGGCCGAGTTCGACAACGCCGTCGGCGACGCGTTGGACTCCCTTCCCGACGAGCTGGCGTCGTTCATGTCCAACGTCGTGGTTCTCGTCGAGGACGAGCATCCGACGGAAGACCTGCTGGGGCTGTACGAGGGTGTCGCGTTGACCGAGCGGTTCGACTACAGCGGTCACCTTCCCGACGTCATCACCATCTACCGGCTCCCGATACTCGACATCGCCGCCGACGAAGACGATGCGCGCCGTGAGATCGCCGTGACGGTGGCGCACGAGATCGGCCACCACTTCGGTATCGACGACGACAGGCTCCACGAACTGGGTTTCGGCTAGACCGTTCGGCGGGCCCGGAACCGAACCGTGTGTCCGTGCGTCCAAGCATCGAGATCAGAAGCGATGTGAACGGAGACCTCCATGCCGGGCCATGTGTTCGTCGATCCCGAGGCGCTGCTGTCGGGCGCTGCCGAACTCGATGCTGCGGCGGTGCGCCTGGCGGCGTCGGTCACCGCTGCCGCTGTCGGGATGCGGCCCCCACCGTCGGGGAGTGACGAGGTGTCACTGCTCGCCGCCCGATATTTCCTGTCGTCGGCGCAGTCCTTCGACACCGCCGTCGCGGCGTCCGTCGCGGAACTGCACGAGGCCGCCGCCGCGTTGCGGGCTCAAGCGGCCGGATACGACATCGTGGATTCCACCTTCTCGTCCGCACTGTCGGCCGGCGGCACGGCATGACCGCCGGACCCACCGGCGTGTTCTGGCTGCCCAGGACTGCCACCGTCAACTCCGCCGCGTTGTCCCTCGGCGCCGGTCCGGTGCCGCTGCTGGCGGCCGGTACTGCCTGGGGCGGCGTCGCCGCCGCGGTGGCCGATGCCGCCGCGACGGTCGCCCGTGTCACGGCCGAACTCGCCGTCACCTGGAGCGGGGATGCCGCCGGCGCGGCATCGGCCGGACTCACGTCCTACACCGCCTGGATCACGGCAGCGGCGGAGCACGCCGCATCGGTCTCGGCGCGGGCCACAGCGCAGGCCGCCGCCGTCACCACCGCGCTCGCGGTCATGCCGTCGATTCCGGAGATCGCCGCCGTGAAAGCCGGCCGCACCACCGCCTATGCCGTCGGCGGCGCGCTCACCGGTGCGGCGCAAGCCGCGGACGCTGCCGATGCCGCCCTCGACGTGCGCGCGGCACTCGTCATGGAGGCGTACGAAGCAGCCTCGGCCCACCTCGCGCTTCCGGCCGCGTTCGACGCTCCACCGCAGGTCGTCACGGCCGTGACAGCACCCGCCGGCCCGACCGTCACGCCGGTCCTCGCACACGCCGACAAGGACGTCTCGGCACGGCCGGAAGAAGGCGAACGCGACGACTCCCTCGCGCCTCGCGGGTCCGACCCGGTGACGTCGAAGCGAACTCCCGACGTGTTCACGAAGACAGTCGAGGGTCTGCGGGAGCCCGCCACGACCCACGCGGTGTCGATCGCTCAGCAGGTCCCGTCGCACGTCGTATCCGCGGTGACCTCGGGTTCGTCACCCGGCCCGTCGATGACGACGGGATCCTGGATGTCGCCGATTCCCGCGCCGAACGCGGCACCGACCGGCCCGGCCGGGTGGTCGTCCGCCGGGGCAATGTCCGGTGTGTCGTCGGGAGCTGTGTCCCCCGGCCGCACAGCGTTCGCGACGTCGAGCGTCATCGGGAACGAGACCATCGGCGACGCCGGCTCGAGCGCGGTGCTCGGCGAGTCGTCGTCCCGCGCGGGTCTCGGCGCAGGACTGCCGACGGGTGGTGTCCGACACGACGAGGACACCGTGACCAGCCGCCGAACCACCACGACAGTGGTCGAGATCGACGACGGCGTACCGGTCGTCCCGGCAGTCATCGGAGCGCGGTCGTGACCGCACCTGTTCTCGGTGGTCCGCCCGACGTCGACGGACCGATCACCCTCGATATCGCCGAGCTGGGCTACGTCCTCGGCCACGCCCGTCTGGGCCCGCTTCCTACCGTTCTCGGCCCGACCCCTCCGGGCGTCGGGGACGGAGCCGGCCTCGCTGTGCGCGGACTGCTGACACCGACCGGTGCAGTGCAGCGTCGCCTGCTCGGCGTGCTCACGACCGTCACGTCGCCCTCATGGTCGGTCGAGGTACGCGTCGTCTCGCATCCCGGCAACGGTGCGGAGTCGCGATACAGCCTGTGCGGCAACCACACCGGCGTGTCCGTGTGGGTAACCAGCTCCGGCGGTTCGATGACCTTCGATGCCGGGCACGGCGACTCGGCGAGGACGCTCGTCTCCGCGCTGGGCACGCTGCAGGGCGAACTGCTCGACACGGTGCACGACGCGACCGCTGTTGTCGCGGAACGGCTTTCGACGCTTGTTCCGCAGTGCACCCGCCACGTCGAGATCGTGGGACTCACGCACGGTTCGGGACCGGCCGTCCGGGTGGGACCTGTCGTGGCGGTGTACGACAGCCCCTCCGGCCGCATCCTGGCGAGCACGTCGTCCGACGCGGACGGACACTCCTGGACCACGCTGTCGTCGGGCACGCTGCCACGGTTGACCAGTGCAGTGCGGGGCGTGATCAGCGCTGCGACGGCTGAGTCGTCTCCCCCGGATCACCTGGTCGCACCGAGGCGTCAGCCCATGGGGTCGTCGGGGGTCCGGCTGCCCTTCGTCTCGAACGGCGGGGTGTAGGTACCCCAGCGGACGCACTCCCAGCGCGAATCACCTTCGACAGGAACCAGTTCGACGGTTCCCGTGTTGTCCAGATGGTTGTCCGCCGCGAAATCGCGATCGATGTCGGCGAGAACCGCCGCGACGAGCCGGATGGCCGCGCCATGGCTGACCACGAATACGGTCGACGAGTCCGACCTCAGATGAGTCGCCCGAAGTTCGTCGAGCACCGGAACGTACCGCGCGAGCACCTCGGCACCGGACTCCCCACCGGGGATCCGGGAGTCGAGGTCCCCGTCCAACCAGGAACGGTAGACCTCGGTGAACCGCGCATGGTCTTCCTCGGCGCTCCGGTCCTCGAGCTCGCCGACGAACGTTTCCTGCAGCCCGTCACGCACCGTCAGCGACACACCTGCCGCGTCGGCGATGTACTGCGCGGTTTGTCGCGCTCGGAGTGCGATCGAGGAGACGACGGCTGCGGGCTCCACGTCGAGAGTGCCCGCGAACTCGCGGGCTTGCCGGTGACCCAGTTCCGTCAGATCCGCACCGGGCGGCCGTGTGTCGAGCCTGCGCGCGACGTTCGAGTGCGTCTGGCCGTGCCGAACGAGGACGAGTCGCCCGCTCACCGGTCTCCCCGTCGCAGTGCGTCGACCCAGTCGTGACCACCCACGTCGCCGGTATGACGGTTCGCGGCAGCAGCGACGTGTGCGCTCGGCCACGATCCCAGGAAGCGCGCATCGGCCTTGGTGTGGAGTACGCGCAGGGCGTCCGCGACCGCCACATCGTCGATGTGTCCGACACAGTCGATGTAGAAGCGGTAGGTACCCAGATGTGTTCGTAGCGGCCGTGATTCGATGAACGTCAGGTCGATGTCACGGGTGCTGAACTCGGCGAGCGCCGACACCAGGGTGCCCGGCCGGTCCGGCGGAGTGAGCACGACGGCGGTGCGGTCGGCGCCCGTCGGCGCCGGCGGCGGGCAGGGACGAGTGACGTAGACGAAGCGCGTGCGCGCGTTCTGCACATCGGCGACGTCGGCGGCCAGCACCTCGAGGCCGAAGCGTTTGCCTGCCAGACCGGTGGACACGGCGGCGTCCGCCAATCCCAGTGAGACATCCTCGGCAGCAGCGGCATTCGACGAGGCGAACTCGACCTGTGCGTCGGGCATCGCCGAGGCGATCCAGTGCTGCACCTGGGCGGCCGCGTGCGGGTAGGCCCGGACGGTCCGCACGTCGGCCAGCGACGTTCCCGCGCGAGCGACGATGGTGAAGGACACGTCGAGCTCGGTCTCCGCCATGATCTGCAGGCGGTCACCCGTCGCCAGCGCGTCGAGGGTGGGCGGAACGGACCCCTGTACCGAGTTCTCGATGGGCACGACGGCACCGTCGACATCGCCCGACCGCACGAGGTCCAGGGTCGCGGGCGGACTGGACGCACTGACGCGTTCGACGTCGTCGCCCAACACGCCGTCCCCCTCGAGCTTGGCCAGAGCCATCTCCGTGAACGTTCCCGACGGTCCGAAATAGGCGATACGCACGTGCGCCACGCTACGCGTTCCGTGTGGTGGGAGGCCCGTTCTCGACACTCCGCACGTGTCTAGCCTTCGTGCCGGGCGCCGGCGACGCGCTCGGTGAGAGTGGCGGCGATACCCGGTGCGTCGGGGACCAGGATGCCGAGCAGGACACCGCGGGTCGCTGCGGCGGCATCGGGATGGAGCGAGACGAGTTTCTGCAGGTCCGGCGCGCGCATCGCGGCGCGGACGTCGTCGCCGCGCAGAGCGGCGACCGTGCCTGCGAGAACAGCGAGCACTCCGGCCGCGTCGGATGCTGCGGCGAAGAACCCGTGCTCGGCATGGGCGACCACGGCCAGCGAATCTGCGACGACGTCCTCGTCGGCGCCGAAGTCGATGCCCGTGTGATGACCCGCGCGATCGATCGTCGCCGTCGTCTCCACGACGTCACCGCCCGAGCAGAACACGACGAGGGGTGATCCGGTGTCGAGCGCGATCGCATCGTCGAGTTGCTCACCGGTCGCATGCACCAGGTACGCACGGGCGGGCGGGGGTGAGAGCGACGGAGCGATGTCGAGAGTGACGACCTTGTCCGAGACGTCGTCCGATGCGCCGACCGCACTGGCCGCGATGCAGGTCGACCCGATCATGGAATGCGGTTCGGCCGGGACGTTCGGGGCGTTGGCGACGAGGAGCCCGGCGAACAGAGCCTCGGGGTCTCGGCGTGGGCGGACACCCAGGGTCAGCATCGTGGGCACGCGGTCAGTCTAGTTTCTTCGTCTTGCGCACTCGCGCCGCGGCTGCTTAGCTAACCCTTACCTAAGTACATCCGAGTTCGACCCGCACAGACCGAGGGGGCCGTCATGAACGGTGTCGTCACCACCGTCCCGTCCACTGCCGAGCGCGTCCGAAGCGTGTGCCTGCGCGCCGAACACACGGTGCTCGCAGTGGAGGGAAGCGCCCCGGTCGCCACCACGATGCACTTCCTGCGCTCGCCCGGCGAGATCGTCATGGTCGTGCCCGCGGACAGCACCGTCGGCGCTGTGACATTCCAGGCGGGTTCGGCCGGCGTTCCGGCCGTCCTCGAACTCACCGACCACGCGCCCCTCGACCTGCGGGAACCCGTGCGTTCGCTGGTCTGGCTGAGTGGCGAGCTCCGCCGTGTCCCCGACAACGCCGAGCGCGCCGTGGCAGCGGCCGTCGCCTCGCAGTACCCGCACGCGGGGCTTCTCGACGTCGGACACAGCGGTGTCCTGCTGCGCCTGATCCTGGAATCGGTCGTCGTCGCCGACGCCACGGGCGCCGAACCGCTGTCCGTCCGGGACCTGATGGCAGCCGAGCCCGATCCGTTCTGGGAGGTGGAGGGCGGATGGCTGCAGCATCTGGACAGCGACCACTCCGACATGGTGCACCAGATCGCGCGACGCCTCCCGCCGTCACTGCGCACGGGCCGGCCCCGCCCCCTCAGCATCGACCGCTACGGCGTCGGCATCCGAGTCGAAGGTCCGTCCGACGACCACGACGTCCGCATCCCCTTCGCCTCCCCCGTCGACGACGTCACCGAGTTGAGCAAGGCGCTCCGCGTGCTCGCAGGCTGCCCGTTCATGAACGGGCTCCGCGCGCGCGATCACCACTGACCGATCGACGGGCACAATCGACGGAGTGCATCCGGAGAAACCACCTGTCACCGAGTCGCCCCGGTCGATCCGGATCGAGATCGTCGTCGTCCTGCTGTTCACGTTCGGACTCAGCGGCCTCTCCAGCATCCTGTCGCTGATCGAGAGCGCGATGGAACAAGGCGCTCTGTCCCAGCAGACCGTGGCGATCAACGTTCCGCAGTCGACACTGGGGCCGATCGACTTCCTCCGGCAGATCCTCGGCGCCGTCCGGTTGTTCGCGTGGGGCGCGTTGGGCCTGTACCTGTTGTGGCGCAGCGGAATCGGGCCGCGGGCCATCGGCTTCGCTCGACCGCGGCTACGGCCCCACATCCTGCACGGCGTCGGACTCGCCGCGCTGATCGGCATCCCCGGACTGCTGTTCTACCTCGCCGCCGTCGCACTGAACCTGAACGTGACCGTCCTGCCCAGCACCATCGACGACATCTGGTGGCGTCCGATCACCCTGACGCTGTCGGCGGTGGCGAATTCCGTCGCCGAGGAGGTCCTGGTCGTCGCCTGGCTCATCTCACGGCTCCGCGCGCTGGGCTGGGGAGAGAACAGGTCGCTCATCGCATCGGCACTGCTGCGGGGCAGTTATCACCTGTACCAGGGCTTCGGCGCCGGCGTCGGCAACCTCGTCATGGGACTGATCTTCGGCAAGTACTTCCAGCGCACGGGCCGACTGTGGCCGCTCGTCGTCGCGCACGCACTGATCGACGTCGTCGCCTTCGTGGGGTTCGCCGCGCTGCGCGACCACGTTTCATGGCTGCCGGGATGACGGACCGGCCGGTTAGAGTCGCCGGATGAGCCAGCAACCTCCGTACGACCCCCGGCGGCGGCCGCCACCGAGTCGTACGGGGCAGGGACGTCCGGGCCCGGAACAGCCTCCCGTCGTCCGACGTCGTGCCGGCACGCCCCCTTCCTGGGCGGACAACACCCGCCAGCAACGACCGGACCGGCACCGTCCGCCCCAGCAGGATCCGCGCGCCTGGTCGGCCGTCCCGCAGCAGGGGCGCACGGACGCTCCCCGCCAGGACCCGCGGGCATACGCGCCGCCGCCGCCTCGGCGGACCGGTCCGCCCGCGCCTCCACCCACACCACCGCAGCAGCGCAGACGTCGTCCACGGTGGGGTCGACACATCGGTATCGGGCTCCTGGTCGTCCTTCTTCTCCTCGTGGGCGGAGCCGTGTGGGCAGACACCTCCCTCTCACGTGTCGACGCGTTGGCGAACTACGACGGCCGACCCGGCGACACACCAGGGACAAACTGGCTTCTCGTCGGATCGGACAGCCGTACGGGCCTGACGCCGGAACAGGAAGCGGCCCTCGCTACCGGCGGCGACATCGGCGCCGGCCGCACGGACACGATCCTGCTCATCCACATCCCCTCCAGCGGGCCCACGACGATGGTCAGCCTTCCGCGTGACTGGTACGTACCCATTCCCGGGAACGGCGAGGACAAGCTGAACGCGTCGTTTTCCCTCGGCGGGGCGCCACTACTGGTGCAGACGGTGGAAGGTGTCACCGGGCTGCACATCGACCACTACGCCGAGGTCGGGTTCGGCGGATTCGCGGACATGGTCGATGCGATCGGCGGCGTCGACATCTGCGTCCCGTACGACATCGTCGACCCGCTGGCGGGAATCGATCTCCGGCCGGGGTGCCAGGAATTGTCGGGACCGCAGGCTCTCGGATTCGTCCGGAGCCGGGCGACGGCGCTCGCCGACATCGACCGGATGAACAACCAGCGACTGTTCCTGTCGTCGCTGCTGTCGAAGGCGACCGGCCCGTCGACGTTCCTGAACCCGTTCCGCGCCGTGCCCCTGGTTCGCGGTGTGGTGCGGTCCCTGCAGGTCGACGACGGCGACCACATCTGGAACCTCGCGTCCCTCGGCTGGGCTCTGCGCGGAGAGATGGTGACCACGACCATCCCGGTCTCGGGTTTCGAGGACGTCGACGGCTCCGGCAACGTCCTGCTGTCCGATCGCGAGAAGGCGTCGCGGTTCTTCGACCTCCTGGCGAACGATCAGCAGTTGCCTCCGGATCTGATCGGCGGCGGCTGACCGCAGGTCACCGATCAGCCGAAGTTCAGCGATCAGAGATGATCCTCTCGATGTTGCGCTCGGCGAGCGCGCTGATCGTCAACGACGGATTCACGCGGCCTGTGCTGCCCGGGACCAACGCACCGTCGACGACGTGGAGGCGGTCGTAGCCGACGACGCGGCCGTGATCGTCGGTTGCACGTCCGATGACCGCGCCGCCCAGCGGATGTGCGGTGAACGAGGTGTTCACGTCCGGTACCCGCAACAGCGGATAGCCGACACCGATCCCCGAACTCTGCGCGATCCTGTCGTGCACCGGGCGCAGTGCGTCCTCGACGGCTCGATTGCCGCTCTCGGGCCAGTCGAGCCGCACCGAACGGGTCGCCTCGTCCCAGACGAACGATCCGCGCGTCGAGTCCATGACCATGCCCAGCGACCCGATCAGCGTCAGGTCCACGGGCGAGCCGGGCACGTACCAGTTCTCCAGGGTCACGGGCGCGCCGGAATCGTCGGAGATGCGCGATGCGGACGGTGAAGCCTGCACGATGCCGATCCCGTCCGGGGACATGCCGCGCACCAACGCGGCGTCACCGTTGGTCCCCCATCCTTGTCCGACATGTTCGTTGAGATCGGGCAGGCGGCCGGTGTCCCGTGCGTGGACCAGAAGCCTGGATGTGCCCATGGACCCGGCACCGAGGAAGAGGTCGTCACACGTGAGGGTCCTCGTCGACATCACCTGCGCCGACGGATCCAGCACGTCCACGGTCAGCACGTACCGCCCCCCGGAGTCGCGCTCGATCGCGGTCACCTCGTGGCGGGGGTGGACGGTGCAGCGGCCCGTGGCCCGCGCCGCGGCCAGATAGTTGCGGTTCAGGTCGAACTTGGCACCGTTGGAATTACCGAGGTTGGATTCCCCGATCACCGCGGACGGCCGCGAGCGCCCGGACAGTTCGGCTCGGACGACGTCCCAGTCCCAGATGCCGTCGATGCGCTCCGGGGTGTAGCCGGCGCGCCGCACCTGGCGGTCCCACACTCTCGAATGCGTGAACGGTGTCGACTCGTAGATGTCGTCCGGCATGGAGGACAGTCGCAGTTCCGATCGGACGCGCGGGTAGTACACCGAGTTCATCTCGTCGTACGACACCGTGCCACCGAAGATCGCCTCGAAGAACCGTCGCTCCGGTTCGATCATCACCCCGGTGAACACCATCGACCCGCCGCCGACGACGGCCCCGCACCAGACGTCGATCGTGCCGTGTTCGGTGACGTCGAAGACTCCACCGAACTGATCCGTCGGCACCATGGGCAGGCCGGTCAGTGGCGCGAGACCGCCGCGCCGCCAGAACGCTCGGCCGTCCGGAGCGACGTCGTTGGCGAAGATCTGCCGCCGTGGGTCGGTCGGCCACTGGGATCCCCGCTCGAGAACGGTCACCTGCACCCCGGCGCGCGCGAGACGTGCGGCGGTGATGGCGGCGCCGAATCCGGACCCCACCACCAGCGCCTCGGAATGTTCAGGAGCGGGATCGACCGGCGCGAAGAGTTCGGGAACGAACGTGCGGTAGACACCGTCGAGTGCGGGCGCAGCCGCGGACGAACCCTGCGCCGCCGTCCCGGCGGCTCCCACGAGACCCGCCACACCCATCGCGCGGAGAAACTGCCTGCGGTCCAGCTCCATGACGTCTCTCCCCGCCCCGGCGCAGGTCACGCGGCATTCGCGTCGGGCAGCGGGGTCGGGGAGAGACTTTCTTACTCACCGGTAAGTTGTCCACCCGCCGGGGCTGGATGAGAGCAGATCGCGGACCGGGGCCGAGGGTGCCGCACGACACGCGACCCACGTCCGGCACCCGACCCAGTACCGTGTGTCGTCATGAGCCGCGACCGAGGGACCAGCGAATTCCACGAACTCCTGCGCCGACAGGTGCGCCACGAGTTCACGGCGTCGCAGCAGTACATCGCGATCGCGGTGTACTTCGACGGTGCTGATCTACCGCAGCTCGCCGCCAGGTTCTACGCGCAGGCGGACGAAGAGCGCGGCCACGCGATGATGATGATCCAGTACCTGCTCGACAACGACCTCGAGGTCCAGGTTCCCGGAGTGGACGACGTCGTCACGACCTTCGCCACGGTGCGCGAACCGGTGGAACTCGCCTTGCAGCAGGAGAAGAAGGTCACCGACCAGATCACGACGCTGGCCCGCACCGCCCGCGACACCGGGGACTACCTCGGCGAGCAGTTCATGCAGTGGTTCCTCGGCGAACAGATCGAAGAAGTGGCGTCGATGACGACACTGCTGACCATCGTCGATCGCGCGGCGCAGAACCTCTTCCACATCGAGGACTTCGTCGCCAGAGAGATGACCAGCGAGTCCCGCGGCGGCGGCAACGCGCCGAAGATCGCCGGGGGACTCGCCTGACGGTCAGCGCAGAGTGACCTGACGGCTGCGCAAGCCGTCCCGGGCGCGTCGCTGCTCGGAGGAGAGCTCCGACGTGTCGGCCAGTGTCTCGTCCAGTCGCTTACCCAGTTCTGCTGTGCCCGTTGCCCATTCGTCCGGGTGGACCTCCGGGTCGAGGTCGAACACCGGAACCAGCAGCCCGTGGGTGCGGAACGACCCGGCGAAGCGCGAGCCCTCGCCCACGTGGAGCGCGCCCTCGGACTGCAGGCGTGCGAGGGCGATCATCAGCTGGTCCTCGTCCTCGGGACGGACCCAGCGGATGTGCGCCTTGTCCCCGGCGTCGACCCACCATGCTGCGGACACACCGTCCGCGGTGATCCGTGCCGACGGGAGAATCGCACCGTTCGCGCGCTCGATGGTCGCGTCGACCTCGGGATCGGGGCTCGCCCCCTCGGGGATCCACCACGAGAAGTCCTTGTGCACCGTGATCTCCAGCGGCGACCCGGCATCGACCAGGTCGACCAGGCGCGCGGTGGTCTCCGACGGCGCGGACGCTGCCAACGACGTTCCCGGTGTCGCACCGGCGGTCCATTCGACGGCCGCGGCGAGATCGGCCGACAGGTCCTCGGAGAACGTCTGCACCTGCATCGCGACGAAGGCATCCTGCTTCTCGTCGTCACGCACCAAGGCGGCCACGGCACCCGGGAGCACGGTGGCCAGGGTGACCGGCCGCTCGCTCCCCGTCACGGGCAGCGTTGCCGTCGCGGAGGCTACGAACTCCCGCATGGCGACCATGTCGCACTCGAACGCCAGGCCTTCGAACGGCCGAACGGGAGCGGAGGACAACGCCTCACGCTCGACGCGGCGCTGTTCGAGCAGCTCGGCGCGTCGGCTGTCGGGCTTCGGACCACTGTTTCTCTTGCTCTTCTTACCCACGATGGTCGAACCTACCGGGTGAGGCTGTCGTCCAACCATGCAAGAGCCTGACCCGGGTGGTCCGTGGCGATCCACCGGACCCCGAGGTCGTGGCACAGATGCACGTCCTCCTCGGTGTTCACCGTCCAGCAGTACGTCGCGCGACCGGCTGCCGCAGCGTGATCGACCATCGCCGGTCGCTCGCGCAGCGTCTTGATGGACGGCCCCACCGCGGTGGCTCCGACCGTCGTCGCGGCTCCGCCGCCGATGTAGCGGGACGCAGTGCCCAACAGCACGGTCGGCAACATCGGGGCCGAGCGCCGGACCCGCCATACCGCCGTCGGAGCGAAGGACATGACGACGGCTCGCGACATCGAGGCCGAGCCCGGACGCCCGATTCCGAACCTGTGGAGTTCCGCCAGCACGGCGTTCTCGATCAACCCGCCGTAGCGGACGGGGTGTTTGGTCTCGATGAAGATCTTGGCGGGTTTGGCCTTCCACGACATGACGACGTCGATGAGATCCGACAGCAGCAGCACCTGCGCCGGGTCGTCGGCCGTTCCGTAGTCGTGCCCGGCCAGGGCGTCGTAGGTCAGCGTGCTGACGATCCCCGACCCCGACGACGTCCGGTCGATCCGCCGATCGTGCACGCAGACGACTCGGCCGTCGCGGGTCAACCGCACGTCGCACTCGACGCCGTCGGCACCCTCCCGCAGAGCTTGCTCGTACGCGACCAGGGTGTGCTCCGGACGTGCACCCGACGCTCCCCGGTGTGCGACGACGAGCGGCAGGACGCTCATCGCGTGAGCTCCACCGGATCCGGTGCGATCGTCCACCGTGTGAGCGTTCTGTCGTCACCGCGCACGGTGCGACCGTCGGAGCGGCGGATCAGCACCAGTGTCAGAGCCGCGAGTCCGGCGGCGACCAGGTCGGTGAGCGCAGTTGCCAGCACACCGTTGGCCCGGGCCTGGATACCGTCCGCGACGCGGAACGCGAGCGTCGCCGCCAGCATGAGCCAGTTGACGACCCACGCGGTCCACCACCAGGGAAGCACCCGTTCGAGCGACCATCGCTGCGAGCTCACGCGGGCCAGTTCGGTGAGGAAGACACCGGGGGCGACGAGGTTGACCAGCGGTATCAGCGATCCGGCGAACAGGGTGCGTGGTCGTCGAGGATCCACCTCGCCCCGATCTGCGTACGCGCTGCGCCGGGCACGGACGAGCCACGCCACGCTCGCGACGGCGGCCACCAGACCGACGCCCACGGACAGGAAGGACAGGCACCAGACAGCGGCGTCCGACAGAGCGAGGACGGCGGCCGGAATCAGCGAGTCACGGCTGACCAACAAGACGGCGTACCTCGCGAACTCCGCGAGCGCCGCGGCCACGAACAGGAAGAACGCCACGCTCACCATCGACGTGACGCGGCCCGCGAGTCGGTCCCCGGCGCTCTCGGTCGGTTCGACCGTCGCTCGGCCGACGACCGGCAGGCCCCACGTCGGCATCATGTCGTAGCGGGGTGTGGGCGACGGTGCCCGGACGACCCGCGAGCGACGTGCGCGCACGGGACTCGAGGCGACCCAGCGGAAATTGCGACGCACCCCGGTAGGAACCTGGCCCACGGGCACGGGCGAGAGCAACACCCCTCGGCAGACCGGACACCACTGCTGCGGACGCGGTCCGACGTCGATCCGCGTCGCGCAGCGCGCACAGATCTGGAAATAGTTCATTCGCGCTGCCGACTCAGTAGACGGTGGCGGGTCTGCCGGCGTCGTCGACGACGGGGAGGCCTGCTTGTTGCCACGCGACCATGCCTCCGTCGACATTGACCGCCTCGACGCCCGCGTGCTGCAGGTATTCGACGACACGCGCCGAACGTCCCCCCACCCGGCAGACGACGTACAGAGGTCCCGAGACCTCGACCTGACCGATCCGGGCGGGCACATCACCCATCGGAATGTGGATCGCGCCGGGAGCATGTCCCTGCTCCCACTCGTCCTGCTCACGAACGTCGAGGAGGACGGCCTCCGCACTCTGTGCGGGCACGTCGGCCACGGACACGGACGGGACGGATCCGGAAGTCACGGCTCGATCCTGTCACGGCGTGCGGGACGGTGCCACCATCCGCTCTCCGTCGACCGGTTCGTCGTCGTTCCGCCATTCCGCCGATGGCCGCCGGGGCGCTCGCGCCACGATCCATGTCGACCCGACCTTCGTCGCCGCCAACGAGCCCGATGCGATCTGTTGCAGCACAGCTTGACGCGAGACAGAGGTACCGGCCGCGACCTCGGACACCGACGCCCAGCCCTCCGTCGGCGGCAGACCGGACACCAGGACGAAGTCGCGGGAGCGATGGATCGCCAGAGACACCAGTTCTCGACCGAGTGCAGACGACCGCAACACCGCACCGGCGACCGCCGTCGCCTGCGTCAGGTCGTCGGCCTGCACCGTCACCACCAACCTGGCGCGGCCGAGCAGGCTGCGGGTCACGCGCCCGCGGTAGGGGGTGACGGCGTCGGACATGTCGTCCAACTCGTCCTCCGTGAGCTGGTCGACGCGGCGGTCGATCTCGGCCTCGGCCGTGAATTCCATGCGCCGAGTATTGCTGATCGACAACTTGTTTGCGCCTATTACTTGTCGATCAGCAAGTTTACTCCCCACCATCCACAGAAACATCCACAGAAACCGAACTCGATCCCGTTTCCGGCGCGAGCAGGCCGGTGCGCTCTAAGGTCGAGTCATGGATCTCAGAATCTTCACCGAACCGCAGCAGGGTGCCACCTACGACGACCTGCTCCGCGTGGCTCGTGCCGCCGAGGACTTCGGTTACGACGCGTTCTTCCGCTCGGACCACTACCTGGCGATGAACGTCGACGGGTCACCCGGACCGACGGATGCGTGGATCACCCTCGCCGGACTGGCGCGGGAGACGTCGACCATCCGGCTCGGCACGCTGGTCACCTCCGCCACCTTCCGGTACCCCGGGCCGCTCGCCATCTCCGTCGCGCAAGTCGACGCGATGAGTTCCGGCAGGGTCGAACTGGGCCTGGGCGCGGGGTGGTACGCGGAGGAGCACGCCGCCAATGCCATTCCGTTCCCGCCGGTGGGCGAACGATTCGACCGGTTCGAGGACACCCTCGCCATCGTGACCGGCATGTGGGGCACGCCGGAAGGCGAGTCCTTCTCCTACGAGGGTCGGCATTTCAGCGTGACCGATTCACCGGCTCTGCCGAAGCCGGTGCAGAGCCCGCCTCCGATCATCATCGGCGGAATGGGCAAGAAGCGGACCCCCGAACTGGCGGCGCGATACGCGCACGAGTTCAACCTCCCCTTTGCCGACACAGATTCCGCAGCAACACAATTCGAGCGCGTTCGCAGTGCGTGCGCGGATTCCGGGCGCGACGCCGACTCGATGATCTTCTCCAACGCGCTGGTGCTCTGCTGCGGGCGTGACGACGCGGAACTGGCACGTCGTGCCGGCGTCATCGGACGCGAGGTGGACGAACTCCGCGCGAACGGAGCCGCGGGTACGCCCGCCGAGATCGTCGACAAGCTGGGAACGTACGCCGAGCTGGGCGCGACCCGGTTCTACCTGCAGACCCTCGACCTGACGGATATCGACCACCTCGAGTTGGTCGCGAGCGAGGTCATGCGGCAGCTGAGTCGGTAGCGGGTGTCGCGCGCCCCGACCAGTGGCGCGCGATCCACCGCGCCGCCGGGGTCTCGACGTAGCGATAGATGACGTCGGACAGCGCTCCGGTGGCGAGTGCGAACACCAGCACGGCCATCGTCGGCCCGAGATGAGGTTCGACGAGCGAGTAGATGCGGTACAGCACCAACGTGTGCACCAGGTAGATGGTGTAACTCCGAGTCGCCAACCAGTGGACGACGCGTGAACGACCGAAGGCTGTGTCCGTCGGTGCAACCAGGACGACCGCCACGATCAGCACCAGCACCGTCCACAGGTGCCCCTGCTGGCCGACGTGGAAGGCGTCGACGGTGATCGCGTACTGGATCACCGCGAACTGCGCGAGGGCTGCAGCGGTGAGTGCACGCCACGACGCCAGCCGCGCGAATCCCATGTAGGCGAGCTGGCCGAGGAACACCGTCGGGAGGGTCGCCGCGACCTTGTCCACCATCGGCACGGTCCAGGAGTACGGGACCAGGTCGGTGTAGAGCAGTACCGCCCAGCAGAGGGCAGCACCGATCACCGGGACCAGCACCGGACGGGATGCGAGGACACGGCGCATGGACACGGCATAGACGTAGAAGACGCCCTGGACGATGAGGGTCCAGGTAACACCGAGCACGACCACTTCGGGACGGACGAAGAATCCGCCCAGCACGAAGCTCATGGCAGCCTCGGCGTTGCTGATGCCGACCGTCTGCGAGAACATCCCGTTCACGCCCAGGCGGACCAGGACGATCGCCGCGAGCACGGACAGCCAAAAGACGGGGAGGAGTCGCGCGGCCCGCCCCACCAGGAACTTCCGGGGTGAATGCCGGACGACCGACGCCGTCGCGACCAACCCGGTCAGCATCATGAAGAAGGCGACGCCCACGAAGGACAGGTGGTGGTTGAGTCCACCGTGCTCGACCAGGACCACCGTGACCACGTCGATCAACCACCACGTGGTGCCGAGGTCGTCGACGAGGAAGTACGAGATGTGCGAGTACACGACGGTGAGCACGGCCAGCGCGCGGAGAATGTCGACGCCACCGAACCTGATTGGCGGCGGTTCGGACGGCGCCGCGACCGAGACCACCCCGTTGTCCGGGTTCGGCGTCGGGTGTGTCATCACCCCAGATCTTAAGGTTCCGTTCACCCGGAGGTCGAGTTCGCCGGTGTAAACAACAATCGTCGCCAAGAGGACCGCAGTCCGGAAGCGCCTCCACCGCTGCACTCCGCGTGCGCCGAACTGTTGCGCGAGGTGTACGAATGATATTGGCTGGGTAGAGCCAGCCGTCAGCTATGACACGTCAGCCAACACTGACGCAAGAGAAGGGAAACACGTGTCCGAGTACACACTGCCCGACCTCGACTACGATTACGCAGCTCTCGAGCCCCACATCTCCGGTGAGATCAACGAGTTGCACCACTCCAAGCACCACGCCACCTACGTGGCCGGCGTGAACACCGCGCTGGAGAAGCTGGCCGACGCCCGTGACAAGGACGATCACGGCTCGATCTTCCTGCAGGAGAAGAACCTCGCGTTCCACCTCGGTGGCCACGTGAACCACTCCATCTGGTGGAAGAACCTCTCCCCCAACGGTGGCGACAAGCCCGAAGGCGAGCTTGCCGCAGCTCTGGACGATCAGTTCGGATCGTTCGACAAGTTCCGCGCGCAGTTCACCGCCGCGGCCAACGGCCTGCAGGGATCCGGCTGGGCCGTCCTCGGCTACGACACGCTGGGCAAGAAGCTGCTCACCTTCCAGCTGTACGACCAGCAGGCGAACGTGCCCCTCGGCATCATCCCGCTGCTGCAGGTCGACATGTGGGAGCACGCCTTCTACCTGCAGTACAAGAACGTCAAGGCCGACTACGTCAAGGCATTCTGGAACGTCGTCAACTGGGCCGACGTGCAGCAGCGCTTCGCCGCCGCCACGTCGCAGACCTCGGGTCTGATCTTCCCGTAGTTCTCGCCAACACGTCGAGCGCCGCCGGATAGCGGGCGCACCCCAGCGGGTGCGCCCGCTTTCGTGTGCGGTGGTGGGTCGGTGCGCGCTGGCCTGGCCTGCGACGGGTGCGCACACCCCTTCTGCGAACCGCACACCCCTAGCAGCAGGCTAGGGAGGGTGTGCGGTCACCACCAGGGGTGTGCGCTTCCTCGGCCCGCCGTGCGGCACCTCGACTGTCACGGCAGGCAACACCTGGCACTCGCAGCCACTTGTGTGCCAGGTGGGCGCTGGTGTTTCCTTCATTCACCCGACGATGTGTGCCGATGGTCCGCGCACGTTCCGCGCGGCCGTCTCCCCTGCAGGGGAATGCATCTGCCGGCCAGTGCGAGGAGAACGCCGTGACCTTTCATCCCGATCGTCGTGTCATCGGAGTCGCCCCGTTCCACTCCGGAGGCACGCTGCGCGGCTTCGTCATCTCCGGCCGCTGGCCCGACACGACGAAGGAGTGGGCGCAGCTCCTGGCCTTCACCGTCCACGTCGCGTCGACACCCGGCCTGTTGGTCACCTCCACCGTCTTCGGTGTGCGGGAGGAACTCCCGGACGATCCGCACGAAGGCACCGTCGGGATTGTCCTGTCCGAGGGCCCCGTGATCGGTGACCACGCGGTGACCCCGGAACGGTTCGCCCTGCATCAGCCCGCTGCGCTGATGATGCTGCACCCACCGTCGGAGACCATGCCGACCTTGCCGGAGTGCGCGGGCGCCGCGTCCGGTTGCGTCCTGCTGCCCGGCCTGCCCCATCTCGGACTCGATCACCGCGCGGCATGGGTCGAAGCCGAAGCAGACGGGACCGTGACGTCGATGGTCAGTCGCGTGGGTCTCGACCCCATCAGCGACCCCGACACCGCGGTGCTGGCGATGCTGCTCGCCGCATGACGGTGGACGGGACGCGGAAGTCGAAAGTTCGGGCGACCTAACAGGGAAGTCGAAGTTGCAGAAGCCTGACCTGCGGTTTAGCGTGGAGAACAGCGAAGGGGAGTAGCCCCCAATCGCCGAGTCGACATACTGGCGCGGATCGCACATGGATCCGTTCCCGGCCCGGTGAACCGACAGCCGTCTCGAGTGAGACCGCGAATCGGTGGGCGAGACCTTCGGTCCGATGACCGCACGGCGTACTTCCGAGTGCGCCGAGCGCCGGCCGTGAACTCCCCTCGCAACGGTCTGCGCGTCCTGCCCTGGAGGTTTCCCGTGTTCGCCGCGCTGCTGCTCAGCTTCGGTGTCATCTTCGTCGCCGAGCTCGGTGACAAGTCACAGCTGATGGCCATGACCTTCGCCTTGAAATATCGCTGGTGGGTCGTCATCGGCGGCATCACCGTCGCCACGACGCTGGTGCACCTGGTGTCCGTCGCCGTCGGCCACTACCTGGGTGTCGCCCTGCCCACCCATCTGATCGGCATCGTCGGCGGCATCGCGTTCCTCGTCTTCGGACTGTGGACGCTGCGCGGCGACAGCCTCGACGACGACGAGGCCTCCAAGGCCGACCGCGTCACCAAGTCCGCCTTCATCGCCGTGGCCTCCGCGTTCTTCCTTGCCGAACTGGGAGACAAGACGATGCTCGCGACCGTGACGCTGGCGTCGGACAACGACTGGGTGGGCGTCTGGATCGGATCGACGTTGGGCATGGTCGCCGCAGACGCCCTGGCCATCATCGTCGGCGCGACGCTGGGCAAGCACCTCCCCGAGCGCCTCATCACCCTGGGCGCGGCAACTCTGTTCTTCGTGTTCGGCGTCTGGCTGATCCTCGAAGGCGTCTTCCCCGGCTCACCGGTCGGCCTGATCGCGGCGGCCGTCGTGCTCGTCGCCGGCATCGCATTGACGACCTGGCGGCTCAGGCGCTCTCCGCAGGAAGACCGGCGTTCCGACGATGAAGCGATCGCATCTCCGCGCTGACCTCGTTTACCGGGCCGTGGACTCGGATCGACGGCGCGACCTGCTGGATCGGTAGCGCCGCCACCGGGCCCGCGTCCAACGACCATTCCTCCCGCCACGCCGTCAACTGCGCGCCCGTCACCGCGACGACGATGTCGCCGAGCCCCACCCACGCGTGCGCCGCCGAGCACATCGGGCAGTGCTCCCCCGACGTGTAGACCGTCGCCGACGATCGAGCCTGCGCATCGAGGTTGCGGACGGCCCACTCCACGATGGTGAACTCCGGATGCCGAGTCGCGTCGCCGCCACCCGTTCGGTTGCGGTCCTCGAACAACACACGACCGTCCGAGTCGACCAGCACCGACCCGAACGGCTCGTCACCGGCCTCTAGGGCTTCGCGCGCGAGTTCGACGCAGCGGCGGACATGGTGCAGATCGATCGAACCGAGAGACGACATGTGTCCAGTGTGGACCACCGACTAGGGTTCCTTTTCAGTGAGCGGCCGGTAACCGACATGGTCGTCGAACGAGAGGACACGGCAGTGGAGATCGCAGGAACAGCAGCATTGGTCACCGGAGGCGCCTCGGGCCTCGGCGCAGCTACAGCGAAGCGCCTCGCCGACAACGGCGTCACCGTATTCGGCCTCGACCTGCAGCAATCCATCGACAAGGCCGGCGACTCCGTTCCCGACGGCGTCACCCTGATCGCCGCCGACGTCACCAGCGACGAGGAAGTCCGCGCAGCGCTGAGCCAGATCGGTGAGGCAGGCGTTCCCCTGCGCATCGTGGTCAACTGCGCCGGTGTCGGTTGGGCGGGTCGCATCCTGTCGAAGAAGGGCGTCCACGACCTCGAGCTCTTCCGCACCGTCATCACCATCAACCTGCTCGGCACCTTCAACGTCATGCGTCTGGCAGCGGACCACATGCAGTCGCTGCCCACCGTCGACGAGGCCGGCCAGCGCGGCGTCATCATCAACACCGCCTCCGTCGCGGCCTTCGAAGGACAGATCGGTCAGATCGCGTACTCGGCATCCAAGGGTGGCGTGCACGGCATGACCGTTCCCGCGGCGCGCGACCTCGCGCAGTTCGGCATCCGCGTCAACACCATCGCCCCCGGAATCGTCGACACCCCGATGCTCGCCGGCGTCACCCCGGAATACCGCGCCGGCCTCGAGGCGGGCGTCCCGTTCCCGTCGCGCCTGGCTCAGCCCACCGAATACGCGCAGCTCGCACAGATGATCGTCGAGCACGACTACCTCAACGGCGAGACCATCCGCATGGACGGCGCGCTCCGGATGGCGCCGCGCTGACCTCCGCGACAACCGCGGAGAAAATCTTCTCCGACTCGACCCATCCGTCACCGGTACTGGGACGAATCACATCTCGAGACGCTCGTCGTCGCTGCCAACCCCCGACTGGTAGCGACGGCGAGCGTTTCACTTCGTTACACGGTGGGCGAGCGTTTCACTTCGTGGAGGTCATGGCCTCACGGGACCGACGCAGGGCATCGACCGTCGGAATCTCATCCGCCGCGCCGTCGTTCATCCACACCCGCAAGGCGCGCGTCGCCTGGACATCGTCTTCGTTGTATTCGAGCAATCGGGTGCGCTGCGTGTCGTCCACAGGTCCTTCGTACCCGACCGCCTGCCGGTACCAGACCATCGACGCTTCGCCGCCGGCCTCGTCGTCGCGCCACGTGAACCCGGCTACGGGAGCAACCTTCTTGAGCCCCTTGCCCGACGGACACACGAAGTTGTCGGACACCGCGATGTACATGTCCACCCAGTCCGGGCTGTCGATGAACGCGCGGACTTCCGCTTCCGTGGGTACACCCGGCATGCCGACGAACCTGCGTGCCGAGTTCAGCAGCCACTTGTCCTCGGCCGCACGCGAGTAGCAGTACGCGGCAAATGTCAGGCCTCGGGCATGGGCGTCGTCACGCACGGACTGCAGCCATGTCCAGAACTCGGCGAACGAGCGACCCTCGTCCATGGTCGGCACGGGCTCCCAGGTGACGAAGGCCCGGTACTCCGGGTCGGTGCCGTCCCGCCTGTCCAGCAGCGTGCCCCACATGTAGGCACCGTGTTCCTGGTAACTCTCCATGTCGACATCGACCTCGACGTCGGCGCGATGGACGGTGACCTCGTCGAGGCGCCGGACCAGCGGGAGATCGGACAGCCACGCCTCCGCGATGACGACGGTGTCGGCGAAGTCCCCGTGCGGCCACTCCTCCGGCGGTCCGGCGGTCCAGGTCGCGAGGTCGTCGATGGTTCGGATCCCGGCCGAGCGCAGGGCGTCGGCTCGAGACCCGGTCGCCACCAGGCTGACGTCGTGGCTCTGGCGGAGTGCTTCCCCGCACTCGTCCCACCAGGGACAGGAGCGGCACTCGGACACCTTGGACGGCACAGTGACGGCCTCGCCCGCGGCGATGGCGGCGCGATCGGCGAAACGGGTGTCGTACTCGCGCGACACGGCCGCCAGATCGTGCACCAGCACGACCTCGGCGCCGAAGCCGATGACCCCTGCCGTGGCGGACGCGCCCGCGTGCCCGATACGTGCGAGCAGCCGGTGGATGTGCACACCGCCGAGCTGGTCACGCAATTGGGCACGGACCTTCCGAGTGGCGTCGACGGCGGGAGCCCACGTGTCGAACGGCGTGGTCACGGCACCGCTACCCGGATCCGTCACCTTGTGATTGACGACGAGGACCGGGATGTACCCACCTGCCGGGTCTTTGACGAGCATGTCGCAGCGACCACGCCGTCCTGCGTCCTCGTCGTCCGCGAACACCGCGTTCCAGATGCGCTCGACACCCGCGTCGCACGCGCGACGAGTCGCACTGACCTGCAGGTGGCGCGGCATGGACGGCGACACCACGACCCAGGCGTCGGGATCGGCGGAGACCAGGGACTCGCGAACCGCGGCTCGGTAGACAGTGGCCGCTTCCCGACGCATCTGGGCGCCTGCGTTCTCCGCGGTGCCCGTGAGCAGCGACCGGTAGGCCGTGTCCAGGTACACCCGATGGCGGCACCGCGTGAGCGACGACGCGTCGACCATCGAGCGGCCGAGGGCCGGTCGGGATTCACCGGGAAGGCCGGAGGCCGGTCGAGAGGGACCGGGAAGGCCGGAGGCCGGTCGAGTGGGACCGGGTGAGCCAGGCGTGGACATATTTGCAGCGTAGATCCAGGGGGTGACACCTCACGCGGATGCAGACATCCCGAGTGGGACCGATAGGCTGGCAGCAAGTATCGCGACGCCTGTTGTTCGATCGAACGGGGCGTCCTTCTCGGACACGAAGGGGCACGTTCACCATGGCTCTGCGCAAGAAGCGTTCTCGCCGTGCGACCCGGAAGGCCGAGGCCAAGGCACTCCGCCACAAGGCAGGTCTCGAAGCGAAGTACGGCGCTCGCAACGACCGTAAGCACCTGAAGAAGCTGGCGAAGAACGATGCGAAGGCGCTCGCCAGCCAGCAGAAGGTCGATCAGGCCCACATCAAGACTCTCGCGGCTCGCGAGAAGGCGGCGCGCGAGGGCAAGGTCAACGCGGCGAAGGTGCGCAAGTACATCGGTATCGGCCGCGTTCTGGCGCCGGTTCTGGTTCCGATCGCCTACCGCGCGGCCACGCTCCTGCGTGGGCAGCTGGATCAGTACCGCGCCGGTCGTATCGGCGTGCCGGTCCAGGAACTGGGCCAGTACACCGGGCACGGTGCGAAGCTCAGCGCCCGGATCGTCGGCGCGGAGAAGTCCGTGGCCGAGGTGTCGGCGGCGAACAAGGACAGCGAGACCGCGGCGTTCGCCGACGCGATCCGTGGACGTCTGACGCAGCTCACCACGGCGGTTCATGCCGCCGAGCAGATGCCGCCGTCGCGTCGCAAGCTTGCTCACGGTGCGATCGCGGACGAGCTGGACGGCATCGAGGCCGACATCCTCGCGCGCCTCGGCGTCCGCTGACCCGACCGGCGTCGAAGCAATGAGCACCGGCCGCGGGAGTGGTTTCCGCGGCGGAGCTGTGGGCGCACTCACCGCGGCCCTCGCTGTCGCTGCTCACGGGGCCGGCGGCGGTGAGATTCCGGGATCCGACTCGCTGACCTTCCTTCTCGTCGCGTCCCTCGGGGTCGGCGTTCTCGCCGGCAGTGTCGGCACGGGACGCTCCGGCCGTCTCGCGCTGCTGCCCTGGCTCGCCGGAGGACAGGTCGTCGCGCACCAGGCACTCGCACTGGCTGCCGACCACTCGCACCCGGTGGGCCTGTCGATGCTGACTGCCCACGCCGTCGCGGTCGGTGTGTGCGCTCTTCTGCTGGGCGCGGCCGAACGGCTGCTGCGAGCCATCACATCGGTCCTCCGCAGACCCACCCGGTCGTTCACTCCCCCACCGCGTCGGGCGACGATCTCCGCTACCGCGCCGCTGGGGATGCCCACACCCGTCCCCGCGCTGACTGCGGTATCGAGACGAGGCCCGCCGTCGGTGTCCACACCCTGACGTCGATTCACCCGGTGCTCGGCGCCGGTTCACCTCTCTTCTCTAGGACACAACCACATGAATAGTTTCTCCACGCGCGCCCTCGGAACGGGCGCCCTCACCGCGGCAACCCTGATGGCAACGGCCGGCATCGCGTCGGCGCACGTCGTCGTCTCCGCACCCGACGCAGCGCAGGGCGGGTACACCGTCCTGTCCTTCCGCGTTCCCACCGAGTCCGACACGGCGTCGACCACCGCGGTCACGGTCGAGCTTCCCGCCCTGACGTCCGCCCGGACGCAGCCCATGCCCGGCTGGACGTCCGTCGTCCAGAAGGGCGCCGACGAGAAGGCCACCTCGGTCACCTGGACCGCCGATCCCGGGAATCCGGGAGTCGGGCCGGGACAGTTCCAGCAGTTCCTGCTCTCGGCGGGGCCCCTGCCCGAGGAGGAGAGCGTGTCCTTCCCGGCAGCCCAGACCTACAGCGACGGTGAGGTGGTCCGCTGGGACCAGCCCACTCCCGAGGACGGCACCGAGCCCGAGCTGCCCGCGCCCACACTGACTCTCGCCGAGGGATCCGACGATCACCACGGAGCCCCGTCGGTGACCGCCGCGTCCTCCGAGACCTCGACGGCGACGGCGGCATCGTCGGACACCACCGCGCGGTGGTTGGGCGGCGTCGGCCTGGTCCTCGGTGCCCTCGGTGCGGCTCTGGGAATCGGAGCGACCGTTCGGAGTCGACGCTCGTGAGACGTTGTGTCGCAGTGTTGCTCACGATGTTCGTCGCGTTGATCCTCGGAACGTCATCGGCGTCCGCGCACTCGGTCGTGGTCGGCAGTTCACCGGAGAACGAGTCGTCGGTGGATGCGGGCCCTGCGGAAGCGACCGTCACGTTCAACGAGGCGGTGCAGTCGGATTTCGCCTCGCTGACAGTGGTCGGGCCGGACGGCAACCTGTGGTCGGAAGGTGACCCTCGGGTGTCCGGTTCCACGGTCGCCATCGATGTCCGCGAGCTCGGGCCGACCGGGATGTACACGATCGCGTATCGCGTCACCTCGGCGGACGGGCACCCGGTCAGCGGTACCCGCACCTTCGAGCTGACGACGGCCGGTAACGGAACACCGGGCGCAGCAGCCGATTCCGATGCGTCCGGTGCATCGGGAGGCGGCGTTCCACTGTGGCCGTTCCTCGTCGCGGCAGCGGTGGTGTTCCTCGGCGGACTGGCGTTCGCACTGCGGAAGAAGGACTGACGGATGGCCGGGACGACTGCGCGGCCCTGGTGGCCGGCCGTGGTCGTTCCGGCCGCTCTCGGTGGGGTCCTTCTGGCATGGGTGCTCGCCGTCGACCCGGTCCTGATCGACACCGGCATCCGGAGTGTCGCCGATGTCGCGGGTGCGGTGCTGCTGGGCATCGGGCTGCTGACACTGCTCGCGCAGCATTCACGCCACGTCGACACCTCGAGAGTCTGGCGTATCGCCGCTGTCACAGCGGGATGCTGGGCGGTGTGCGAGGCAGCGTTACTGGTCTTCGGCGCCGCACGCTCGGGAGCGGTTGCTGCCACCGATCTTTCGCTCGCGATGTTCGTCGACTATCTGCAGAACATCGCCGGGGGACGGATCGGCACCGCTGTCGTGGTGGTGTCCGTGGCGATGACGATCCTGGCCACCACGACCGTCCGACTCGATCTCGACATCTCCGGCATCGTCGTCGTCGTCCCGACCTCGATAGCCCTCATCGTCCGACCCATGACGGGACACATGTCCCAACAGCCCGCCGGGGCGCTGCTCGTGGCTCTCCACGTTCTCGCCGCATCGATCTGGTTGGGTCTTCTGCTGGCGATGGCCGTCGCCCTCCGCACGCGAACGGCGTGGGCCGAACTCCTGCCGCGCTATTCGACGATCGCGCTGTGGTGCGTCGTCGTGGTGACGATCACGGGTGCCGTCGACGCGGCGGTGCGCCTGGGATCCCTCGACGCACTGACCGGAACCGATTACGGCCGACTGGTTCTCGCGAAGACTGCGCTGGTGGTCCTGCTCGTCGCTGCCGGTGGGTGGCAACGACGGACATGGGTGCGAGAGATCGGTTCGCACCGAACCGATGCGGCGGTCTCGATCAGGCGAGCCGTGACAGAGACCGCCGCGATGGCAGTCGCTTTCGGAGTAGCCGCCGCACTCGCGACGACCGCGTGATCACGCGGGTTGCGGGTCCGCGCTCGGAAGAAGTCTGACCAGGACGTCCGACATCGTGATCACACCGAGGACGCGCGATCCGTCACGCACCACGGCCAGATGGTTACGGGTCTCACGCATCTCGGCCAACGCCACGTACACCGGAGTCGCTGCCGCGAGCTCGAACGCGGGTCGTACGAACTCGGCGATCGACCGTGCCGGGTCCGCTTGCAGCGTGTCCCGAACGTGCACCACGCCGGCCACGTCGCGACCGGAGTCGCCCTGTCGGCCGACGAGAATGCGAAGGTGCCCCGTCCTCAACGACGCGTCGCGCACGTCGGACACCGATGCCGTGTCGTTCACCACCGTGGGTACGGAGGTGTCGTCGACGAGGTCGGCGACGGTCAACTTCTGCAGTTCGAGTGCCCCGACGATCTGGTCGGAGTACCCCTTGTCCAGCGATCCGACGCTGACCGAGTGCGCGACGAGTTGCTCGAGCCCGTCCGGATCCTGACCCGACACCACCTGGTCGGCCGGCTCGACGCCCGCCTTGCGCAGGCACCAGTTGGCCATCCCGTTGAGGGAGATCAGGATCGGCCGCGTGAACCACATGAACGCGCGCATCGGCAGTGCCAGCAGCGTCGCCGACTTCTCGGGATGGGCGATGGCCCACGACTTCGGAGCCATCTCGCCGACGACGAGGTGCAGGAACGTCACGACGATGAGGGCCAGCACGAAGCCCAGGACGTCGGATGCCCAGTAGGGCAACCCGATCGATTCGAACAGCGGCCGCAGCCAGTAGTGGACGGCGGGCTTGGTGAAGGCACCGAGAGCCAACGTGCACAGCGTGATCCCGAGTTGGGACCCGGCGAGGAGCACGGTGAGCTCGGTCGAGCTTCGCAAGGCCGCACGAGCCGAACGTGACGTCGCCGCTGCATCTTCGAGCCGGTGACGCTTCGCGGCCAGAAGTGCGAACTCCACGGCGACGAAGAACGCGCTGGCGGCGATCAGTCCGACGGTGACCACCAGGAACACCCAGATGTTGCTCATCGTGCGGCCTCCGTCTCGGACGTCGTCGCAGCGTCGTCACTGTCGCGCTCGCCCACCTCGAGGGTGAGTTCGGACGGAACGTGATTGTCGATCTCGCGTACCTCGATGGTCAGGAACCGGCGCGGCGGTTCGGCGTCCGCGGCGAGATCGCCGTGGTCGAGCGGCAGGTCGAGCCTGATGATGTCGCCGACCTCGGGCAGTGAGCCGTGCGTGCTGATCGCGAGACCGGCGATGGTCTCGAAATCTCCTTCGGGCAGGTCGCGCCCCAACGCACGCTCGATCTCGTCGAGATGGACGTCGCCGGCCACGGTCCAGACACCGTCGTCGCCCTGCACGGGCTCGGAGCCGTCCATGTCGTCGTGCTCGTCGGTGATCTCGCCGATCAGTTCCTCCGCGAGATCCTCGAGTGTGACCACTCCGGCGAACGAGCCGTATTCGTCGATCACACAGGCCAATTGGTTCTTCGAGGCGCGCAGCTCGTCCATCGCATCGGGGAGCATCTGACTCTCCGGCACGATCAGCGCGTCGCGGGACAGAACCGATACCGCGGTGTGACCCGGCAGGTCCGTGGCGAGGATGTCGCGAAGGTGGACCACGCCCTCGATGTCGTCGTCGACGGTCAGCACCGGGTACCGCGAGTGCTCGACGCTCATCAGCGCACGAACTTCGGCGATGGTGGAGTCGACGCGTACGACGGCCACCTTCGACCGCGGAATCATGGCGTGTCCCGCTGTGCGGGTGGGGAAGTCGAGGATGCGGTCGAGAAGCGTCGACAGTTCCTCGGGGAGGTCACCGCTGCCGCGACTTTCGGCGACGATGTGCTCGAGGTCGCGCGGGGTGGCCGAATGCTCCACGTCGTGCACCGGTTCGATCTTCAGTGCCTTCAACAGCAGATTCGACGACGCATCGAAGATACGGATGAGCCACCCGAAAAGCTTGAGGTAGATCGTCGTCGACAAGGAGAGCCATCGTGCGACGGGTTCCGGCCGAGCGATGGCGAAGTTCTTGGGGAAGAGCTCACCGAAGAGCATCTGCACGAACGTCGACACGACCAGCGCCGTGATCGCTCCCACAGCGAGGCCGATTCCGCTGGGGATACCGACGCCGCCCAGGATCGTGCCGAGGGACTGCCCGATCAGCGGTTCGGCGAAGTTACCGACGAGCAGCCCGGTGACGGTGATGCCGAGCTGCGCACCGGACAGCATGAACGACGTCCGCCGGGTCACCGCGAGGGTGCGCTCGGCGACAGTGTCACCGTCCTTGGCCCGAGCTTCCAGGCGGGAGCGGTCCACAGTCATGTAGGCGAACTCTTGAGCGACGAAATAGCCTGTCGCAGCTGTGATTCCGATAACCACGACGAGGCCGAGCAGAAGTGTCAGCACTGCGCTCACGTGCCGGTCACCGCCCGTGTCGTGTCGAACACTACGTGGGGAGCCATGACCGGCCCGGGTCTGTCGCTGTCCATTCGTCCTCTGTCGCTGCGGGTGTTTCGCCCGATTCTACGGCACCCGCAGCGACAGGAACGTCACTAGCGTCCGGGGACGTACTTCAGCGCGCGGATGAAGATCGGGAGCGTCTTGGCCCAGAGCTTCGGCGGCAGACGTCGACCACCGAGGTTGATGAGCCGCGTGGTCGACACGGTCTGGGACTCGGTGTACTTGAGGATGCCGTCCGGTCCGTGACGACGACCGACGCCGGAGACACCCATTCCGCCCATCGGCGCGCCGGTGCTTCCCCAGGTCGGGGCGTATCCCTCGTCGACGTTGACGGTTCCCGCATGCAGACGCGCGGCGATGGCCTCGCCCTGCGACTTGGTCTTGGCCCACACGCTGGCGTTCAGGCCGTAGTCCGTCGCGTTCGCGCGGGACACGGCCTCGTCGACGTTCGCGACGGGGTAGATGGACACCAGCGGACCGAAGGTCTCGGTGCCGTAGCACTCCATGTCGTCGGTGACCCCCGTCAGGACGGTCGGCTCGTAGAAGAGCGGGCCGATGTCGGGTCGAGCCTTGCCACCCGCCACGACGGTGGCGCCCTTCACCTTGGCGTCGTCGACGTGGTTGGAGATGGCCTTGACCTGGTCCTCGGAGATGAGGCTGCCCATCTCGACACCGAACTCGTAGGTGGCGGCAAGGCTCATGCGGCGGACGCGCTCACCGAACGCGGCCGTGAACTTGTCGGCGATCGACTTCTCGACGTAGATGCGCTCGATCGAGATGCAGAGCTGGCCGGAGTTGGAGAAGCAGGCACGCACCGCGGCGTCGACCACCTCGGGGATCTTGGCGCCGGCGGCGACGATCATGGCGTTCTTGCCGCCGAGCTCGGCCGAGAACCCGATGAGACGGCGTCCGGACTGCTCCGCGAGCAGCTGCCCCGTGGCCGTGGATCCGGTGAACATCAAGTAGTCCGCGGTGTCGACGATCGCGGTGCCGACGACGGAGCCCGGGCCCGGCACGACGGCGAACAGGTCGCGGGGAAGACCGGCGCGGTAGAGCAGTTCGACGCACGCCAGAGCGCAGTAGGGGGTCTGGCTGTCCGGCTTGAGGACGACGCCGTTGCCGGCGAGCAGTGCGGGAATGGCGTCGGACACGGCCAGGGTCATCGGGTAGTTCCACGGCGAGATGATGCCGATGATGCCCTTGGGCTGGTAGTTGACCTGCGTCTTGGTGAGCACCGGCAGCATGCCCTTGACGCGCTTGCTCTTCAGCAGACCCTCGGCGACCCGGGCGTAGTGCCGTGCCGTCATGGCGATGTCGAGCACTTCCTCCTGAGCCGCGGAACGGGACTTGCCCGTCTCGGCCTGGGCGAGGTCGATCAAGGAGGCGCGGTGCTTCAGGATCAGGTCGCGGTACTTGTGGAAGATCCGGGCGCGCTCGCCGGCCGACGTGGCGGCCCACTTCTTCTGCGCGGCGCGGACCTTCTCGTTGGCGGCCAGGACGTCGTCGCGGGTGCCCACGGGAATGGTGGCCATTTCGCGTCCGGTGAAGACTTCGATGACCGGCTTGGTGTCGCGGCCAGGGGCCACCGACGCGAGTGCTGCTAAACGAGTGAAGGTGTCTGCAGTCGGCGCTGACATTCTGGGCCCCCTGGCGCGAAATGAGTGTGACGATGATTGACGGGTAGTGCCGTCGATATCGACACGGTACGCCAGTCGTGCGCGAGCTCACACCCCGTCGCGGAGAATGGAGACTTGACCCTCACGCAACGGGAGGCATCACAGTGTCCGGTGTGAACGATGCACTCACGGTCGGACAGGTCGCACGGTTGGCGAACGTCAGCGTGCGCACTCTGCACCACTACGACGCCCTGGGCCTGGTGGTTCCCGGCGGCCGGACCGAGGCGCAGTACCGCGTCTACTCGTCCGCCGACGTCGAACGGCTCTACGCCGTGCTCGCCTACCGCGAACTCGGCTTCCCGCTCGACGAGATCCGGACGCTTCTCGACGCACCCGACGCCGACGCCGTCCATCACTTGCGGCGCCAGCGCGCCGTCCTGGGCCACCGCATCGCTCACCTGACAGCCATGGCTCGCGCCGTGGACACCGTGATCGAGGAGAAGACGATGGGACGAGACTTGACGCCGGAACAGCAGCGCGCCATCTGGGGCGACGACTGGGTCGGAGAGAAGTACGAGGACGAGGCGCAGGAACGCTGGGGCGACACCGACGCCTGGGCGCAGAGCAAGGAACGCACGTCAGCCATGACCGAGACCGACTGGCGGTCGATCAAGAGCGACACCGACGCCCTCGAAGCCGACCTCGCCGCGGCCATGAGCCGCGGAGTGCTGCCGGGCAGCCCCGAGGCCGACGCGCTCGCCGAACGGCACCGCGCGTCCATCCAGCGCTTCTACGACTGCGACCACGACATGCACGTCTGCGTCGCATCCATGTACGTCTCGGACGACCGGTTCCGTAGCCACTACGAGAAACGAGCCACCGGGCTGGCCCGGTGGCTCGTGGATGTGGTGGAGGCGAACGCTAGAAAAGTCCCGCGATCCGCGCCACCAGCCCGAGAGCGATGAGGACGACGATCACGCCGATAGCGACCAGGAACACGATGGCGGGCGCCCTGGTGCGCTGCGGCGGCTCGTGGTTGGGACCGGCTGCGGACGTCGACATGGGAGGCGTGTCGCCCGGCTGCACTCCGCCGCCGGGCTCGAGGCCCGCGGTCTCCGCCGGGTCGGGGTTCTGCCCGTCGTCGTAGCCGGGAACGGGAGAGTTGTTGTCGGAAGCATCGTTCTTCGGGGTGGTCTCGCTCGGGGATTCGTCACTTCTGCGACCTGCGGTGCCGCCCTGACTGGTACTCATAGCTCATGGGTTCCCCCGACACGACACGTCCAACCGGCCTCGAGTACGTCGGTTATCAGTTCGGACGCACACTTCCCCCGTCCATGCAGGACTGGGTGAGGCGCGATCTGGTCGGGCCGGGATCCACGACGCGCTACATGGTGCGGTTCCTCGTGCCGGCCGTGCCGCTGCTCGCCCTGTTCCTGCTGATACCCGGTCCACTGTGGATCCGGCTCGCGATGATCGCGTTGCTTCTGCTCCCGTTCGTCTACTTCGCGTTCGCGCTGATGAACGTCTACCGACGGCATCGTCTGCTCAGCCACGGTCTGGACCCGGCACTGATCGGCGCGAAGGCGCAGCAACGTGTCGACGACGTGCGGGACGACTACGAACGTCGGCACGGCCGCGCCTGACGGCGGAACCCCCGCTAGCCTGTCCAGCCATGAGCACCTTCATCGCGACAGCGGACCTCGCCGACTCCATCGGACCCGACATTCGCAGCTGCGATACGCAGTTCCGTCAGCTGGGCGCGGTGTCCGAGTTCTGCGGACCCATCACCACCATCCGGTGCTTCCAGGACAACTTGCTGGTCAAGCAGACATTGTCCGAGCCGGGCAACGGCGGCGTCCTCGTCGTCGACGGTGACGCCGGCGTCCATACGGCTCTGGTGGGCGACATCATCGCCGGTCGCGGCGTCGACAACGGCTGGGCCGGCGTCATCGTCAACGGCGCGGTCCGCGATTCGGCGATCCTCCGGACTCTCGCGATCGGCATCAAGGCGCTGGGCACCAACCCCCGCAAGAGCACGCAGACCGGGTCCGGGGAGAAGAACGTCACCGTCGAATTCGGCGGCATCACCTTCGTGCCCGGCGAGTTCGTCTACAGCGATGACGACGGAGTGGTCGTCGTCTCCGAACCGCTTCCCGATCAGTCCTGAGCGCCCACCCGCGCGGACACTCCGCCGACGGTGACCACATCGTCGGCGCGGAGTTGGCGGCCTCGCCGTAGTTCGGTCTCGCCGTTCACCTCGACCAGGCCGTCGGCGATGACGGCCTTGGCTTCGGCTCCCGAGTCGATCAGGTTGGCCAGCTTCAGGAACTGACCCAACCTGATCACCTCGTCGCGGATAGGAACGACGTCGATGTTGTCGGTCACAGGAACGTCACCCCTTGTGCCAGCGGCAGCTCCGAGCTGTAGTTGACGGTGTTCGTGGCGCGCCGCATGTACGACTTCCAGGAATCGCTGCCGCTTTCCCGGCCGCCGCCCGTCTCCTTCTCCCCACCGAACGCGCCACCGATCTCCGCGCCCGACGGGCCGATGTTCACGTTCGCGATACCGCAATCGGATCCCGACGCGGACAGGAAACGCTCGGCCTCCCGGAGATCCGTCGTGAAGATCGACGACGACAACCCCTGCGGAACGTCGTTGTGGACGGCTATCGCCTCGTCCAGATCGGAGTACGTCATGACGTACATGATGGGGGCGAACGTCTCTCGACGCACCACCTCGGTCTGCGACGGCATCCGGACGATCGTCGGCTGCACATAGACACCGGCCTGCGCGCCTACCCGCTCGCCTCCGACCACGACGGTCCCGCCCTCGGCGACCGCCTGCTTCAGCGCCGCCGCGTACCCGTCGTAGGCAGCCTCGTCGATGAGCGGACCCACCAACGTCGACGCCTCCAGAGGTGACCCGATGGGCAGCGAGGCATAGGCGGCGGACAACCGCTCGACCAGGACGTCCGCGATCGACTCGTGGACGATGACGCGTCGCAACGAGGTGCACCGCTGACCGGCGGTTCCGGCTGCGGAGAACACCAGACCGCGCACCGTCAGATCGAGATCTGCGCTCGGGCAGACGATGGCGGCGTTGTTGCCGCCCAGTTCCAACAGGACGCGCCCGAACCGGGCCGCGACGCGGGGCGCCACCTCGCGGCCCATCCGCGTCGACCCGGTGGCGGAGACCAGGGCGACCCTGGCGTCGTCGACGAGCGCTTCGCCGGCGGCGCGCTCACCGATCACGAGTTGTGCGAGCAGGGGCGACACACCTGCTCGGCGGGCGGCCTCTTCGAAGATCGCCTGCACGGCGAGGGCGGTGACGGGCGTCTTCTCCGACGGCTTCCACACCACGGAGTTGCCGGTGACCAGGGCGAGGACGGTGTTCCAGGACCAGACGGCCACCGGGAAGTTGAAGGCCGTGACGACGGCGACCACTCCCAGCGGATGCCACTGTTCCATCATGCGGTGGCCGGGCCGTTCGGTGGCGATGGTGTTGCCGTACAGCTGGCGGGACAATCCGACGCCGAAGTCGCAGATGTCGATCATCTCCTGCACTTCGCCGAGTCCCTCGCTGACGATCTTGCCCGCCTCGATGGAGACCAGCTCGCCCAGCGCGGCCTTGTGTTCGCGGAGCAGTTCGCCGATCTCCCGTACGAGCCCACCTCGTACCGGCGCAGGAACCGACGACCACTGCGAGTACGCGTCGGACGCTGCGTCGACGACCGCTCCGATGTCCTCGGTGACAGGGACGTGGCCGAGGACGTCACCGGTGATCGGACTGGTCGCCGGCAGGCCGCCGTCCTGTGCGAGCGGCGCGGCACCCATCGCGGCGAGCAGCTCGGACGTGCGCGTGGACAGATCGGCGGTCGATGTCATGGCTCCATTGTCTCCGATGGTCGTTACCGGATATTTTCCGGCGTTACGGTTGTTGGACGATAATTTATCGCGTAGTTTGCCATTCATGACGCAGGTACTGCCAACTCGCCCCGACTCCGTCCACGACGTTCTGTCCCGTCACATCCTCGCGGACGGGTTCGACATGGTGCTGGATCTGGCTCGCTCGCAGGGATCGACTCTCGTCGACGAACGCACCGGCGAGCACTACCTGGACATGTTCACCTTCTTCGCCAGTAATGCCCTCGGCATGAACCACCCTGCCCTCGTCGACGACGCCGAGTTCCGGGCCGATCTCCTGACGGCTGCGCTCCACAAGCCGAGCAACTCCGACATCTACACCGAGCCGATGGCCCGGTTCGTCGATACGTTCGCGCGCGTCCTGGGCATCGCGGAGATGCCACACCTGTTCTTCGTCGAGGGCGGGGCCCTCGCGGTGGAGAACGCACTCAAGGTCGCGTTCGACTGGAAGAGCCGCCTCAACGAGTCACGCGGACTCGACCCCGCACTCGGCAGCCGGATCATGCATCTGGAGCACGCGTTCCACGGCCGCTCCGGGTACACGATGTCCCTGACCAACACCGACCCCGTCAAGGTGGCGCGGTTCCCCAAGTTCGACTGGCCGCGCATTCCGTCTCCGTACGTGCGCGACGGTACCGACATGGATGCCCTCGAGTCACTGTCCCTCGCCGCCGCTCGCACTGCCTTCGAGGCCTACCCGCACGACATCGCGGCGATCATCGTCGAACCGATCCAGGGAGAAGGCGGCGATCACCACTTCCGGCCCCGCTACCTCCGCGCACTGCAGGATCTGTGCCACGAGTTCGACGCGCTCTTCGTCGTCGACGAGGTGCAGACCGGCGCGGGTATCACCGGAACACCCTGGGCTCACCAGCAACTGGGCATCGAGCCGGACGTCCTGGCCTTCGGCAAGAAGACTCAGGTGTGCGGGATCATGGCCGGGCGCCGAGTGGATGACGTGCGGGACAACGTGTTCCGGGTCGGATCGCGCATCAACTCGACCTGGGGCGGCAGCCTGACGGACATGGTGCGGGCTCGCCGCATCCTCGAGGTCGTCGAACGTGACGGGTTGATCGCTCGCGCGGCGCAGATGGGCGAGGTCCTGCGAACTCGACTCGACGATCTCGCCGCACGGCATCCCGCGGTATCCGATGTCCGCGGCCGTGGGCTGTTCCGCGCGTTCTCCCTACCCGACGGCGCCACCCGCGACCGCGTGATCGAACGGCTGCTCGTCGACGAGCACGTCATCATGCTCGGGTGCGGATCCCGCAGTGTGCGGTTCCGTCCCGCGCTGACCGTCACCGAGGAGGCGCTCGCGGCGGCCGTGGATGCGCTGGACGCGGTGCTCGGGACATAACTGTGTGTGCACGCCGGTGACAGGCACTGACGTAGTATCCGCCGCATGACTCTGAAGTACGACGTCGCGGGCACCGGCCCCACCCTTGTCCTGGTCCACGGCGTCGTACATCGCCGCCAAGCATGGGATGCCGTTCTGCCTCTGCTGACTCCGTATCGACGCGTCGTCACCGTGGACCTGCCGGGCCACGGCGAGTCGGCACCACTGCGTGAGTCCGGTGAGAACGTTCTGGTGAGACTGCAGATCGAACTCACCGAATTCGTCCGGGAGGTCGAGGAACCGGATCAGCAGGTGCACATCGCCGGTAACTCCCTCGGCGGTTTCGTGGCACTGTGCCTCGCGGCGCAGGGAGAGGTGGCGTCCGCGACGGCGCTGTCCCCCGCCGGCTTCTTCCTGAACACCGCCGATCAGGCACGGACGATGGCGACCTTCCGCGGAATGCGCGCCATCGCCCGCACTCTCGGTGGTTCGGCGCCCACCGCGCTGAAGTCCCGTGCGGTGCGCTACCCGTCGTTGCTGCCGTTCTTCGCTCGCCCCAGCCGGGTCCCGTACGAGGCCGCCGTCGCCGACGTCGACTCCCTGACCACCAACGCCATGATCGACGCCGGAATCGACGCGCCTTTCGAATTCCCGACTCTGACAGAGCCTTTGGTGCCGGTCACGGTCGCCTGGGGTACGCGCGATCTGATCCTCCCGCGCTACCAGAGCCGCAACGTCCGACGCGTCTTCCCGCACGCGCGCATGATCTCGGTGCCCGGCGTCGGCCATGTGCCGATGACGGACAATCCCGAACTGATCGCCTCGATCCTGCTCGCGGGGAGCGAGAACGCTGCCGAGTCGAACGCCGGAGCGATCTAGGCCGACTCCATCTCTTCTCGCGGTCCTGACCGTTCTCAGACTGCGAGAACGACCCTGGACGACGATCACGGAGCAGGTGTGATCTGGGTGGGAATCATTCACCGAGTCAAGGAGGACTCCATGAGCGAGAACCCACGCGTTGCCGTCGTCACCGGAGCTGCCCGCGGAATCGGCAAGAGCATCGCCGAACGCCTCGGCCGAGACGGCCTTCACGTCGTCGTGGCGGACCTGTCCGGGTCGAAGGCCGGTATCGACGACACAGTCGAGACGATCACTGCGGCCGGAGGTATCGCGACCGGCGCAGAGGTCGACGTCGTGGACGAGTCGTCGGTCGACGCTCTGGTGCGCACCGCGGTCGACGCGGGTGGAAAGCTGGACGTCTTCGTCGCCAACGCCGGCATCGCACAGGTCGAAGAACTCTTGAAGTACGACAGCGCGGACTTCGACAAGATCTTCGACGTCAACGTCAAGGGCGTCTTCAACTCGTACCGCGCCGCCGCCAACCAGTTCATCGCACAGGGCGGAGGGGGCAAGATCATCGGCGCCGCGTCGATCGTCGCGTTCCGCCCCTTCGCGCTTCTCGGTCCTTACTCGGCGACGAAATGGGCCGTTCGCGGTCTGACTCAGGCCGCGGCCATGGAATGGGCCGAGCACGGGATCACCGTCAACGCATACGGACCCGGCATCGTCGGCACCGCGATGTGGGACTTGATCGACGAGAAGCTCGCAGCGAAGCACGGGCAGCAGAAAGGCGAAGCATTGGCAGAGAATGCCCAGTCGATCCTGCTGGGCCGGGTGTCCGTACCCGACGACGTGGCCAAGCTCGTCAGTTTCATGGCCTCCCCGGATTCCGACTACGTGACGGGTCAGACGATGCTCGTCGACGGCGGTATCCAGTTCTCCTGATGCGCAGGATCAGCCGGTACGCAGCCACCGGCTGATCTCGTTCGCGGTGGACCGTAGTGCGCGCTCGACCTCCGCCGCACGCCTACGGTCCACTTCCCGGTCGGGTGTACTGATCGCCACGGCACCGGTGACCGCCCCGGACGCGTCGTGCACGGCCACCGCCGCACATGCCGTCGACGGCACGAATTCCTGCCGCTCCCAGGCAACTCCGCGACGCGACACCTCGGCGAGATGGCGTGCGAGTTCGGTGCGATCGGTGATCGTGGTGGGGGTGAGCCGCTCGGTTCCGTGGCTGTCGAGGTATTCGGTAGCGTCCTCGAGGCTCATCGCCGCCAGCAGGATCTTCCCGAACGCCGTGGCGTGACCCGCCTCGTGGAAACCGAAGTTCATCGGGGTGATCCGGGGGTGCGCGGGGCAGTCCACCACATGCGCCACGACGACGTCGACACCGCGATACACGGCGTAATAGCTCGCAGCGCCGACCAACTCGTGCAACTTCGCGATGCGCCGGCGAACCGACGCCGGTACGCCGACCTGTCGGTGCAGACTCACACCCAGTCGATCGAGCTTGTACCCCAGCTCGAACCGCTTCGCTGCCTTGAGATGTACGAGGTACTCGCACCCGACCAGAACCTGGAGCAGCCGGTACGTCGTCGGGATGGGGAATCCGAGAGCTTCGGATACTTCCCTGGCGCTGGCGCCGCCGCGGTCTGCGACCACTTCGAGCACTGCGAGCGTCTTCTGCACCGTGGCAACCCCGGCGTTGCCGGCACGCCCGGGTCGAGAGGCGGTCGCGCCGGTCGTGATGTCGTCGAGCACCATTACATTCTCGCGTATTTCCGCCGCTGCGATAGTGAGACGGCGGAACTAGGCCGACTCCATCTCCGCGACGACGCGTGCCACGATCTCGGCGGCGGGCGCGGCGGTGACGGCGCGCCAGCCGGTTCCGGCCCACAGGTTCGGAACGTCCGCGCGGCCGGCGGCCGTCGCGGCCTTCCTGATGGGACCGGTGATGGCGTTGACGTCGGGATACCCGGCGGGTGCGGTGTCGGTGTGCGTCTGTGCGAACTCGTTCTCCAGCCCGCGGGCAGGCCGACCCGAGAATGCCCGCGTGACGACGGTGCGTCGATAGCGCCCGTCGAGCAGCGCGGCACGGTGGACGTCGGTGGTCCCGGCTTCGTCCGAGCACAGGAACGCGGTGCCCATCTGTGCCGCGACCGCCCCCAGTCCGAGGGCGGCGACCACGGCGGACCCGTCCATGATGCCGCCGGCGGCGATCAACGGGACCTCCACCGACAGCCCGACGGCGACGAGCAACGACGCCAGCGACATGGCGGGTCCGCCGCGCATCGACGAGGTGTCGTCGGTGAACACTCCGCGGTGACCTCCCGCCTCGCTGCCCTGAACGACGAGCATGTCGGCGCCGTCCTCGACGGCCATCTGCGCCTCGGCCACCGAGGTGACAGTGCCGACCATCAGGGCGCCGATGTCGTGAACTCGTCGGGTCAGCTCTGTCCCGGGACGACCGAAGGTGACGGACACGGCCGCCGGCCGGTGCGCGCAGACGACGTCCACGACATCGTCGATGTCGTCGGCGCCGGGCGTGGCCGGGCCTGGCTCGACACCCAGTTCGGCGGCAAGCGCGGTCAAGGACTGGCGGTACGCCTCCATCTCGTCCGCCACGGCGATGTGCGCTGACGGAAGAAACAGGTTGATTCCGTACGGCGCGGACGTCAGGGTCTCGAGCTCGGTGAGCCGCTCGTCGAGCTGCTCGGGGGTCAGCAGAGCGCCGGCGAGGAACCCCAGTCCGCCGGCGTTGCTGACGGCAGCGGCGAGAGCCGGAGTCGACGGACCACCCGCCATGGGCGCGAGGACGACGGGCAGGCGTGCGGGAAACGACGCGGTCACCCGCCGATCGTAGTGGCCGGACCACGCGGGATTCCAGGGTGCGAATCCGAGCATGTACCGGTTAACGCCCACACAAACAAACTGCACGTACACTGGAGTCGCACATAACACTGCCCGTACCGTCATCACGGCGTCGAAAGTGTGCACACACCGCGTCGGGGGCCGCACGAGAGACTCGAAGGAGTCCAGCTTCATGCCTCATCCGACCCACCGTCCTCGGACGCCCCTTCCTCGGGCGTACCGGGAGCAGCGAGTGCAGGGTCGTCACAGTGGCTCCCGCGGGCGACGGACATCGACGCGATCGACTCTCACGCACCGTCCGAGGGACAGTGCCCTCCGGGTCGTCCACCGCTGGTTGACCACCCCGCACGATTTCGACTGGATCTTCACGCACCACTCGACCCGGCCGATTCACGGAATGATTCGCGGCGTGTTCGCCGCGGCAGTGGTCCTGAACATCACCGTGTCCATGCTGATGCTGTTCTCCCCGAACGGTCCGTCCGGCACGTGGCAGGTTGCCTGGGTTCTCTTCGTGCTGGTGCTGCAGATCGCCGTGATCGTCTGGGCTCTGACGGGACCCGTTCCGGACACGAAACTGCAGTTCTTGGCATTCCTCGTCTTCGGAGACGTGGGCATCACGTCGGTCATCCTTCTCGACACCCCGACATCGGCCCTGATCGGCTCGTTCCTGTTCGCGATCAACGGCGCGCTGTGCACGTTCTTCCTCAGTCCGCGAGTCCTGGTCGCCCACATCGCCTTCACCAACTCGGTGATCATCCTGATCGGCGCGATGGCGTACTACCAGGGTCTGTGGGGGCCGTACGACGCCATCGCCGCCGTTCTGGTGGCGGCCGGCGCGTCGAGCGGCGTCTCGATCTTCGCGTCCATCGCGTGGTCGTTGGTCTCCACCGATGCGAAGGCGTCGGACATCGATTCGCTGACCGGAGTGGCGAACCGTCGAGGGCTGCAGAACTCCGTGGAGGACCTGTGGCTCTCCGCGATCGATCGATCCGTTCCGCTCGTCGTCGTCATGGTCGACATCGACCGTTTCAAGAGCGTCAACGACAGATTCGGGCACGAGCAGGGTGATTCCGTCATCGTGCTGTTCGCCGCGCGTCTCGCCGACCTGTTCTCCGACCACGGGGTCGTCGCCCGGACCGGCGGTGAGGAATTCGTGGCGGTGATGACCGACGCCGCGGGCAACCTCGAGTCCGTAGTCGCCCGGATCAACGACGCCGTGCACGATCGGGAGGATCCGATTCCGGTGACGGCCAGTGTGGGCGTCGCCGTCCTGACCCCGGACTCACCGTTGTGGCAGAGCGGTCCCTCGGCCATCGAACGCGCCACCCGTGGTGCCGACTCGATGATGTACCGAGCCAAAGCAGCAGGTGGCCACCGCCTGCTGTCCACGTATTTGTGATGAAGGGCCGACGCTCCGCATGAACCAGATCTTCCACTCGCTCGTGGTGCTGAACGCGCTGTTCGCCGCGTCCGCGTGGTGCCTTGCGCGCCCCAACGCGCTGTCGGTCGTCGCACTGCTCACCGCGTCGGTGGCCGAGGTGTTCTTGAACGGCCCGCTCGAGGGGCGGGTATTGGTCGTGTTCACCCGCTACCACGGCATCACCGAGTCCGACCTGCTGGCGGTCGTCGGTGTGGCCATCGCCGCGGCCGGCCTCGTCCGCATGAAGCGAAGGGCCGACCGCGAGAAGGTCAGACGGTGATGCCGAAGTCCCGTGCGATTCCCGCGAGACCCGAGGCGTAACCCTGGCCGACTGCGCGGAACTTCCACTCGGCACCGTTGCGGTACAGCTCGCCGAAGACCATCGCGGTCTCGGTCGAGGCGTCCTCGGTGAGGTCGTAGCGGGCCAACTCGGTGCCGTTCGACTTGTCGATGACGCGGATGTACGCGCCGCGCACCTGGCCGAAGGACTGCGAGCGCGCGTCCGCCTCGTAGATGGAGACGGGGAACGTCACGATGTCCACGGTGGACGGCACGGCGGCCAGGTCGACGTCGATGACCTCGTCGTCGCCGTCGCCCTCACCGGTCTTGTTGTCACCGGTGTGCTGGATGGAACCGTCGGGCGTCTTCAGGTTGTTGAAGAAGACGAAGTACTCGTTACCCGGAGCCTTCTTGTCCGGTCCCAGGGCGATCGCACTGGCGTCGAGGTCGAAGTCGGTTCCCGTGGTGGTCCGCAGATCCCACCCCAGTCCGACGGACACGGCCGTCAGGTTCGGTGCTGCCTTGGTGAGTGAGACATTGCCGCCCTTGGTCAAGCTGACGCCCATGGTGATGAATCCCTTCGTCGTTTTCGACCGATAAGTCCTGTTGGACCGGTGCTGTCCCGCCAACGAACCCGACGGCGATCCGGTTCCCCGGGCGACGTCACCGGAACAAGCACGCGCCGTGGGACAAGTCGTTGCATAGTTGTCTTCGCACGCCGCGCTGCAGGAGGAGCTCACATGTCCACGACCCAGACGGCATCCCCGCTGTCCGACGCGACGCGGGTCGCCAAGGCGGACCGACGCTCGCGCCACAAGGGCCGGTTCCGCAACGTTCCGCACCACGTGGGTCTGGCACTGGGCATCTACGCGACGATCGTCCTGCTGTGGAGTCTGTCGCCGGCACTACGCGCCCTCGTGCGTGTGCCGCGGGAGTGGATCGACGCCTACGTCATCGATGCGCCGGACACGAGCCTGTCGTACGGACTGGTGCTGGCACTGGTCGCCGCCGCCCTCTCCACGCGCAAGCGGATCGCCTGGAGGATCGCGGTGCTGTACGGAACGGCGTCCGCGGTCGTCAACGTCCTGACCCTCGTCGACGACGTCCGCAGCGCAGGGTCGTGGATCGGGCTGGCCCTGCAGGTGGCGGTCGTCGCGTTGCTGATCGCAGCACGCCCGGAGTTCGACACCAAGGTTCGACGGGGTGCCGGCTGGAAGGCGATCGGCGTGCTCGCCGCGGGTCTGGTGATCGGAATCCTCATCGGATGGGCGCTGCTCGAAGCCTTTCCCGGCAGCCTCCCCCGCGGAGAGACGTTCCTCTGGTCACTGAACAGGGTGGCCGGCCTCGCTCTGGTGGACAACGAGCAGTTCAGCGGGCGGCCTCACGGTTTCCTGAACTTCCTCCTCGGCCTCTTCGCCTTCCTCGCTCTCGCAGCGGCCGTGGTGACGCTGTTCAGGTCGCAGCGGGCGACCAACGCGCTGACAGGCACCGACGAGTCCGCATTGCGCGGGCTCATCGCTCGATCGGCGAACGACGACTCGTTGGCCTACTTCGCGACGCGTCGTGACAAGGCGGTCGTGTTCGCCCCCAACGGACGAGCGGCGATCACCTACCGCGTCGAAGTGGGCGTCTGCCTGGCCAGTGGTGACCCCATCGGGCACCAGGAAGCATGGCCGCACGCGATCGAGGCATGGCTCGAGATGTCGTCGCAGTACGGATGGGCCCCGGCGGTGATGGGGGCGAGCGAGACCGGTGCCGCGGCGTTCCGGAGAGCCGGTCTGACCGTCCTCGAGCTCGGTGACGAAGCGATTCTCCAGACGCGGTCCTTCGCCCTGAACGGGCCGGAGATGCGGCCCGTCCGCCAGGCGGTCAATCGCGCGAAAGGCAAAGGCGTCACGGTACGGATCCGTCGGCATCGGGACATCCCCGACGAGGAATGGCCGGCCATCGTCGAGCGGGCCGACGAGTGGCGCGACACCGAGACCGAGCGTGGGTTCTCGATGGCTCTCGGTCGCCTGGGCGATCCGCTCGACGGTGACTGCCTCCTCGTCGAAGCGGTGCTGAACGACGACCGGGTCGTCGGCACCCTGTCCCTGGTGCCCTGGGGGAGCAACGGAGCATCGTTGGATCTGATGCGCCGAGACCCGCACTCGCCCAACGGCACCGTCGAGCTGATGGTGTCCGAACTGGCGGCGCGCTCCGACACGGTGGGGATCACCAAGGTCTCGCTGAACTTCGCGGTCTTCCGATCCGTCTTCGAGGCCGGTGGCAGGATCGGCGCGGGACCCGTTCTGCGCCTGTGGCGTTCGACGTTGGTGTTCTTCTCCCGATGGTGGCAGCTCGAGGCCCTCTACCGATCGAACCTGAAGTACCAGCCCGAGTGGGTGCCCCGGTACCTCTGCTTCGAGGACAACCGCGACCTGCCCAAGGTGGGCACGGCGTCGGCCATCGCGGAAGGATTCCTGACTCTGCCGGGCCTGGGTGCGAAGGCACACACCGGAACCCGCGAGGCAGTTCCGGCCGCGCTGCTCGAGGCCGGCTCGCTGCACGCGGACGGGAGTGAGCCCGACGACGTCGCCGCCGTCGATCACGCCGGACCCCGACGTCCCGAGCAGGTGCGCGTCAGGTTGGCCAAGCTGGACCGGATCTCCCGCAGTGGTGTCGACGCGTATCCCACAGCGCACCCACCGACACACACGATCGTCGACGCGTCCCGGTCACCCGAGGGGACGACGGTGAGGATCGCGGGAAGGTTGCTGCGGGTGCGGGACTACGGCGGCGTCGTGTTCGGCCTGGTCCGCGACTGGAGCGGTGACCTGCAGATCCTGCTCGACCGCGAGCGTGTCGGGCGAGATCGCCTGACGCAGTTCGCCTCCGACTTCGATCTGGGTGACCTGATCTCCTGCACCGGCGTGGTCGGACGCAGCCGCAACGGCGCCTTGGCTCTGCTGGTCGCCGACTGGCGGATGAACGCGAAGTCGCTGCATCCGTTGCCCGACAAGTACCGCGGCCTGACCGATCCCGAATCGCGGGTCCGCCAGCGGTACGTCGACATGGAGATCAACCCTCGCGCGCGCGAGTTGATGCGCGCCCGCAGTGCCGTCGTGAAGTCGCTTCGTGACACCCTCGGCGAGCGCGGCTTCATGGAGGTGGAAACACCTGTGCTGCAACAGATCCACGGCGGGGCGAATGCTGCTCCGTTCCTCACCCACATCAATGCCTACAACCTCGACCTGTATCTCCGCATCGCGCCCGAGCTGTATCTCAAGCGACTGTGTGTGGGCGGTATGGAGAAGGTGTTCGAGATCGGTCGGGTGTTCCGCAACGAGGGCGCGGACTTCAAGCACAATCCCGAGTTCACGATCCTCGAGGCCTACGAGGCGCACAGCGATTACGAAGAAGCAATGGTGTTGTGCCGTCAGCTCATTCAGCGAGCTGCTGTCGCCGCGCACGGCCGCGAGATCATCCACCGTCCCGCCGAGGACGGAACGATGACCGAGATCGACATCTCGGGCGAGTGGCCGGTGAAGACCATGCACGGCGCCGTGGCCGAGAAGCTCGGAGAAGACGTCGGACCCGAGACGTCCCTCGAGGAGCTCCAGCGGCTCTGCGACCTCCACGACGTTCCGTATCAGTCGACGTGGGACAAGGGGGCGGTCGCCCAGGAGATGTACGAACACCTCGTCGAGGACTTCACCGAGTTCCCGACGTTCTACACCAACTTCCCCACGTCGATGTCGCCCCTCACCCGTCCGCACCGCAGCATCGACGGTGTCGCCGAGAAGTGGGATCTCGTGGCGTGGGGTGTCGAGCTCGGCACCGCGTACAGCGAGCTGACCGACCCCGTCGATCAGCGAGCCCGGTTGACCGAGCAGTCGATGCTCGCATCGGGCGGTGACCCCGAAGCCATGGAACTCGACGAAGATTTCCTCCAGGCCCTCGAACACGGGATGCCGCCGACGGGCGGTCTGGGAATGGGTGTGGATCGCGTCGTCATGCTCATCACCGGCGGCAGCATCCGGGAGACGTTGGCGTTTCCGCTCGCCAAACCCCGTACGTGAACGCTGGAATGTTTCACATGAAACCGAGCCATGGACGGTTCGTCGACGTCCTCGGGACGTCGGTACACGTAGTCCTGGCGGGGCCGGAGGAGTTCAATCACCCGCCCGTGATCCTGTGCGGCGGCCTGGCGTCCACGTGGCACGACTGGATCGACGTCTCCGCTCTGCTGACCGACGCCGGCCGTCGAAGCATCGTCATCGACCGACCCGGGTTCGGTGAGAGCGAGCCCCTTCCCGCCGGTCGCGTACCCACCGTCGACGAGGAAGCCCGACGCATCGAGGCGGTGCTCGACGCGCTCGGCATCGACGATCCGGTCGTCCTGGTCGGCCACTCGATGGCGGGGTTCTACGTCGAAGCATTCGCCCGCCTGTTCCCTGAGCGGACGGCAGGGTTGGTGCTCCTCGATGCGAGCGTCGAGAAGCGGCCGGGGGCTCTCGTTCCTCCTGCTGTCCGGATCCCGATCGCTCGTGCGCTGGCGCGGGTGGCCTCGGCGATCGGCGTGCAGTGGCTGTTGGCCGACGCGGTCAGGCACGTGCTGACGCAGGCGATCCCCCCCGACGGCTATGCGCCCGAGAGGATCGACGACCTGCGTCGCATCTATCGCCGACCGTCCTACCTGACAGCGGCGACCGTCGAGTACGCCGTCTACGTCGACCTGGCGATCGAGCTGAATCGTCTTCGCCGTCGAACGCCGATGCCGGCAGTTCCGGTCGTCGTCGCCGCGGCGCACACCGGACGCCGGACGCCGTGGGGAGCGCAGTGGCTCCGCCGCCAGCAGCGACTGGCCCGCTACCTCGGCGGCCGCTTCGCCGTGGTGTCGCCGTCGCACCACCACGCCATGATCGATCAGCCCCGGCGAGTCGCGGCGCTGGTGAGAACTGTCTCCGTCGGCTGATCGTCGCGCGAGCGCACACTGGAGAGATGAACCCTCTCAGTTCCGTCCAGCAGCGCGTCGGCGAGACCATCTTCGCTCGCATCGCGGGCGACGAGGGTCCCGCACGACGCGACCGCATCCACCTCTCCACCGGACCCCGACGCTACGGCCCGGACTCCGCGGTGCATCGCGTGCACAGCGACGCGTCGATGTTCGTCGGCGGCATGCGCGCTCTCCTGCTGCAGTCCCTGCACCCTCTCGCGATGGCGGCGGTCGACCAGCATTCCGGATACCGCGGCGACCCCTGGGGACGCCTGCAGCGCACCAGCACCTTCCTCGCCGAGACCACGTTCGGCACCATCGAGGACGCCGACCGAGCCATCCGCATCGTCAATGCGGTGCACAAGCGCATCACCGGTACCGCGCCGGACGGTCGTCCCTACGCGGCGTCGGACCCCCACCTGATCCGCTGGGTCCACGTCGCCGAGATCGACAGCTTCCTCCGTGCGCACGACCGCTACGGCGCGCACCCACTCGACGCTGCCGGCCGTGATGCGTACGTGCGAGAGACAGCTTGGGTCGCGAGGGGGCTCGGAGCGGTCGACATTCCGGAGACGGTGGCCGAACTCGACGAGATGCTGGCCCTGTACCGGCCGGAACTGAAGGGCACCGCCGCGGCACGCAGCACCGCGCGCTTCATCCTGCTCAACCCGCCGATTCCGCTCGCGGTGCGGCCGGCCTACGGGCTCCTGTCCACGGTGGCGGTGTCGATGATGCCCTGGTGGACGCGACTTCCTCTCCGGCTCCCCTACCTGCCGCTCACCGAGGCGACGGCAGTGCGTGCCAGCGGAATGGCCGTCACGACGGCGATCCGGTGGGCACTCGGATCCGTACCGCCGCCCCAGCACGACGAGGGTGCTCGACAGGCGAGCTGAACCCGATCGCGGGTTGTGCCCGGGCCACGAATCTCCTCGAAGTAGATGAGTTCTCGCGGTTGTCTCAGTAGTTTTCGACCACGCTCATGCAACTGGACAGTGCATTTGCGCGGTGGTCTCATGACGTGGTCCGTCTCGTGGATGCGTGCCCGCGGCTGCACGAACATGTCGATCGCCAACGCCGCCGCCTTGCCCATACGAGGCCCGGCGAGGAAGAACAGCATGTCCTCCCAGGACATGAACAATTTCTCCCGGCCACGCACGGTGCGCCCCACCACCGCTCCGGTGTCCCGGTCGGACAGTGTTTTCACCATCGCGAGGTCGGGGCGGAGCTGACGTGCGCGGGTGCGGGCCTGATTGCCGGTGACGCCGGTCAGCTCCGATGGCGACGCCATCAGCTTGGCCTTGGCGTCGACCGCCGTGGTCCTACCCCGCGGCGGTCGACCGCGATGCCGATCAATGCTGCGACGACGAAGATTGCGGCCAGGACCAGGACGACGGTGGACAGAGTCGGCCACGTCAGGGAGCCGGCCGCGACCTCGATCAGCGCCTAGACTAGATCGCCCGGCACCAGAGCCCCGGTGCCGGCGGCGACGTGACCGGCCCACAGTGCCCCGTAGGACACCAGCAGCAGCGCGATCAGCGCCAAGATTCCGACCAGCGGGGGCATCGACGACTGTGTGCCCGCGCCGCGGGCGGTTGCGGCGTTCTTGGCCATCACAGGTCCACCCCGTCGTCCAGGTTTCGAGACCCGGTGCGGTTGAGTTCCATGATGTCGGCGACGTCGTCGCTGTTGTCGAGGTACTGGCCCGTCGCCGCGGCACCGGCCGGCGGAGCCGCAAGCTCGGCGCGGGTCACCGGCTCACAGGACGGTTCGACGACAGCTTCAAGGCCGTCCTCGGCGACGCGGTCTCGAACTCCGCGGCAAGCAGCATCTCAAGTGCGTCAGTGCCCGCCGGCTCAGGTGTCGGGGCGTCGGTGCCGGAGTTGAAGTCCGCGCGCAGGTGGTCGACGTCGACACCGGAGTCGACCAGGCGCTCGTGCCAGGCCGATTCGTAGGCGTCGGCGCGCATCGACGCCATCAACGCATGTTCCGACGGTGCGGTGTCCATCTCGGCGCGGGCTGTCGCGGCGACCACCGCTGCGGCGCCGGCGCACGCGGCGAGCCTGCCGATCGAGGCGTCGGTGGCGGCCGGGGCGAGCGCGCACGCACCTGACCATTCGCGTCGCTGAGAGCGTTCGGTGCGGGTGGTGCGTTCGTCGAGACTGCGGCGGGTCACGGCCCGGACGGCGGCGGCGCGGGCACGGACGTACGCCTCGCGGGTGATCCGAGTGTTACTGCGAATATTCGAAATGAAGGGCCTCACTGTGAGCGTCGGCCAGCTCACGACCCGGTTGTCCCGCGCGATGCGAACGCGCAGAGACCACGGTCGTGTTGGATGGACGCTCGACCGTGACCCTCATCGACGGTCGAACAGGTATCAGCGTAGGGCAGCAACAATACTGGAGGGCGCTTGTGTCTTTGGCGTTGAATGGCCCCGTGACACCGTTCCTCCGGAAAACGATGCAGAACATGCACGAAATTGAATCCTTACATGTAAGCATTAATCATTTCGTCGGACTGGCGGCGGCACACCGGCTGTAGACGGCTGGTTCAACACTCATTGTGCGAGCGGAACGCGGATGGTGAAGTATTGTGTTGCGGGCCGCAATGCGGATGAGCCTTGATGTGTCGTCGGGCTGGCGTGCTGGCATGGGTTGACCGAGATTGTAATTCGCGCGGGCCGCGGTGAGAGCCTGGCTACGGTCAGGCGGTCGACGTCGCTCGGTTTGGCGCCGGGTTCCACGGCCCGTGCAGGCCGATCCAATCGAAGTCGGGACCGAGTGCACGCTCGGACAACACCGGCGAGCCAAACCGTCGAGTCGCCGACCACGCAGCGGCGGTCGGTTTCGGTCAAGGGGCCTGGCGGCACCGTGACGAGAGAAGTGCAAGAGGCCGAAATGCCAATGCTGTAACACCAAGTGTTGTGTTGCCTTGCACTGTCGGACACTAGGTGTAGCGTTTCAGAGCAGACCGATGACCCCGATTCAATATCTGCCGGGGCAGCGGAACTCGGGGTCACCGGCTGAACTTGGCGGTTCTCGGCATACGTAACCTCGAGTGTGGTGCACGTCAAAATATGCGCATCCACCCGCTGCCTCCGACGGTGGGAGAGCTATGTACCAGTACACGAGTGCAACCGACGGAATCGAACTCGCAAGCTCGAGCTCGAAGCAAACACTGCTGCAAGTCCTCCAGGAGGCGCGGGAGCGCATTCAGGTCAACGATGACGAGCTGGATGAAGCGCGGCGTCGAAGGGATCTGCTGGCCGGCACTTTGAAGGCCGAGTTCGGCGCGGACAGCCGAACGTATGTCAACGGGTCGATCGCCCACGGCGACGCACTCACCCCCCTGACCGACATCGATCTCGGCATCGTCATTCCGAACCCCGACGGTGTCTATGGCCCGCTCGGCAAGGGACCGGCCGAGCTGCAGAATAGAGCTGCTGCAGCGATACGAGCTGCACACAAGAGCGAGTTTCCCAATCTTCGCGTGTATGTGAACGGACGGAAGCGATCCGTGTACGTCTCGTTCGGAGACCCAGTGGATCCGGACGTTACCGACTTCAGCGCAGACGTAATCGTCGCGCTCGATGACGGGACGGGGGCGGGCCTATGGATTCCGCACTACGACACCTGGGACCGCTCCGCTCCGGAGACCCACACCACGTTGGTCCGAGCTGCTGCCAAAAGCAGCGGTTACAACTACTCCCGCACCGTCCGACTCCTCAAGCACTGGTCCCGCCGGCATTCAAAGCCGCTGTGCAGCTGGAACGTCAAAGCGTTGGGTCTGGACAGCCTCGCTGACTCGATGAACCAACTCGAAGGAATGCTGGCGTGGTTCGACCATGCCATCGACGACCTCACGTGGAGAGACACTCCTGACCCCGCGAACGTGGCCGGCGCAATCGGCGTCCCGGGTGATCGGTCCGAGCTCGTCGATAAACTGAGGAAGGCGCAGGACAAGCTCGTCGAGGCCATCACCCACGAGAAGGACGGTTACAACGTTCTCGCCGTCGAGGCGCTTTCTAGTTTCTTCAACGACAAGGACATGCTCCCACCACCGGAGGCCAAGGAGGTCACCGCTCAGCAGCTGAAGAGGACCGCCGACATGAGAGCGGCGCGGCCGTCTCGGTTGTCCGTGGGCGATCGGCCGCAGACCCGGAGCCGGACGCCGACTAGATCGTGGGCACCGTGAGTGCCTCTCCCGATCGTCGGTCGCGCCGCAGAGTCGGAGCTAGGCCGCCGTCTCCGCGTAATCAGCGAGTGAGCTCCAAAGGGTTGAGAACACTGCATGCGCTCCGTCCCGGGCATCCGGACTACAGACCCGCGGACTGGCGAACGCTGCTTCGACTGAACAGGAGGGTGGCGGTGCCCGCACCTTGGTACGGATCGCGCCCGGCATGGCGGATCCATCTCGAGTCCGCTGCCCGCAAGGAGTTCGGGCGGCAATTGCGGGCCACCGAAGGACCTCACGCCTTGGAGTACCGGGTCGCGCTGGATGTGTTCGGGCCGAACGACCTGGTCGAAGCGACGGTCGTGTTCTACGCCGAGCCGTCCTACGACACCTACGGTCTGCTTGCACAGGACTATCCCCGAGTCTGGGCGCAACGCGGTCTCCCCTCGAAACACCGGATGCCGATGGACGATGCGCTCTGCATGTACTACCCCGATGACCCACCCGCGGAACGGTGGACGAGCGAGAAAGGCCTGCTGGATCTGCTCGACCTCGTTGTCGATCATTTGGGATACGAGGCGCACTGGCGAGCAACCGGGGGACACGATGGCGGCGGCATCTGGCTGGGCGCCGAGGCCGAGCACGGCATCGCCGACGATGCAGCATGACAACCCTCGGTGATTGTGCGGGGAAGTGCATGCAGGGTGCAGGTCAGGGGACCGATTGGACGGGCTCCGCCGCTACGCTTCTCGCGGCCTCGCTGGCAGCATTGGTCGCGGTGGTCGGCTACGTCATCCAACGAAAAGTGACCCGCAGGAGCGAGAGGGCTGACCTGTACGCAAATGCGATCGGCGCAGTCGAGGCGTATCTGGAAGGCCCGTATCGCATCCGGCGTAAAACGAAGGACCCCAGTAACTGGTCTGCGCTGTCCAGCGCACTTTCGGATTGCAAGACCGCGGTCTCGCACCACCAAGCGCTGCTCCAACTGCACGCACCGAAGGCTGTTTCCGACGCGTACGACCAGTTTGCACACGCGGCGCAGCGCGAGGCGGGCCCACAGATGACGGAGGCGTGGTCAATGCCCCCGCTGAAGAAACCGCGCGAGGTTCCCCTCGGAACCGGTTACGGCCGCGTCACGTCGGATGCCAGACGCGCGGACCTGGTTGCTGCCATGTCGGCGGACCTGGACGCGATCGGGTCATGGTGGCGGCTGCTCAAGTAGCAGTTTGCTGTCGAACGACCCGCTAGGTGAGGCGCGACTGCACGAGCTGCAAGCGCGCTCATACGGTCGCCGCTGTGCGTGCAGGGAAAGATAGTCTGAGCACATGGTGCCCGCGTGGAAGAGCTATCAAGAAGCGACCGCGGAGCATTATCGGGAGTTGGGGTTGTCCGCCGAAACTGACGTTAGCTTGGACGGTGTGCGCGGAAAGCACGCGGTAGATGTGGCCGTTCGTGGGAGCCGAGCAGGGGTCGACTTCCTCTGGGTGGTCGAATGCAAGTTCTGGAATCGCGCCGTACCGAAGGCAACGGTCGCCACGTTGGCGACGATCGTGTCTGACGTGGGAGCAGACCGCGGAATCATCCTCAGCCGAAGGGGTTTCCAATCAGGAGCTCCTGCCATGGCGCGCGGTAGCAACATGACCCTCACCAGTCTAGAAGAACTCCAAAGCAGTACAACCAGAGAGAAAATCGAGTATCGGTGCGAACAAATAAATCGAAGATGCGACCGCATTAGAACTGTTATCCATGCGAATGGCCTGGACCGACTTCGCAATCCCAACGACAACCCACTCGATTGGCCGGACATCCTGTTGGGTGCGAAAGCCAACGCTCTGAAGACGGCCACAGCAGAGGCCCTCGGTGATCGCTGGCCGGTCGGCCTCACGCACACCAGAGACGGGCTCGACGGGTACGCGTTTCCCGACAACATGGCCGACTTCCTCGTACTATGCGACTTCGTGCTGCGTAGTCTGGAGGAGCAACTCGATGAGCTCTTGAGCAAGTTGTCAACTGTAGAAGGTTGACGTCGGTCGGGGATGCAATCGGAGACTGCTACCAGCACCGGACGCGCGGGACGGACCGTAAACGCCGATTACTCACACTGAGATTAATCCGGGCGTTCGAACGAGCGAACACCGCGCGGGTTGGATCCAGCTGTAATGCTCCTGATGGCACGCTCGTTCGGTTGCGCGCGCACAACCGGGCGACCCTCGCTGGACACTCCCTCGGCTCGGGCCACCGGAGTCTGAACAGGCGGCTCTTGTCGTTGCCCCCGGTTAGCGGGCTGCCCGCGATTACTCACGTGTCTCAGCGCGGGTCTGGCCCTCGATCCGTCTACGGACGGCCTCGATGGTGCGCGTGCTGCCTTCGTAGTTTCCGACGAGCCGAGGGTTCGGCCGCACGGTGACTCTTGGCCGCGAAGCGTCATACTCGCTGGGCGGTGTCGTTGTCGTCGTCGTACTCATGCTCGCCTCCTCTACAGGTCGATGATAGCTGCGATGAAGAGCACCAGCACAGAGATCGCGAGGAACGTCGTGGTGACACGCAGCCGGAACAGCTTCTTCTTGAGGCGCGTCTCGGTCTCCTGGTAGATCGAGACTAGCGTGGACGCGATTTCGAACCGGCCCGTGTCCTCGTCGAGCGCGGAGTATTCCTCCAGCACCACCAGAGGGTCGAGGCCGGATGCGGTGTTGGGTGCAATCACAAGAGCGGCAGTGATCGCAGCGGCGCCGGCGAAAGCGGCGCCGATGATTTCCAGAACCGCGACACCAGCAGGGTTGCGTAGGACGATGCCCACGAGAAGGCCGGCGAACCCGAGGAGCACCCCGCCGCGTTGGTCGATACTGGTGACGCGGCGTTCCTGAGAATCAAGGGTGCGCTCTATCGTCGCGTGCACCATTTCGATGGCAGGGAGAGTGACTGTCGAACCCATTTGCGGCGCGGACGCTATCGGTTCGGGTCCAGTCAGAAAGGCCCGTAGGCGCGCATTCATGCGGCTCAGTGTGACTCGGGCCGTCGTTGCTGTGCTCACTGATGAATTAAAGCGCGGCCCTCGCTCGGGCGGGTACTGCGCAGACCGGCAGGTCTCGTCGCTTCGACCGCGGGAGGCTGGATGCGGGACAGAGGTTCGGGCTGCGAGCACGGTTGGCGGCGGTGGGGCCTCGGCGTTGGTGGGTGTCGAACACGGGTGCTCCTTGGCGGGTCATCGGGCGAAGTCGTAGTCGCCGGCGGTGGCGGTGGCGGTGGTGACGTAGTTCTGCGTCTCCGCATACGGCGGGATGCCGCCGAACTGCTGCACTGCACCGGGGCCGGCGTTGTAGCCGGCGAGCATCAGCTCCACCGGATCACCGCTAATGGCACCGGATTCCGTACCTGAGCGCAGGTCGTCGAGGACTGCGGGGACTGGTCAAACCGGCCCGATGCCCGACTCCTGCTTGATCTGAGCGTCAAGGACGGCCGGAGAGAGAGTTCGCGGCACTGCGCCACCGAGAGCGGCAGCCACCGAACGACGACTCACGTGAACGCGACAACAACGATGCGGCCGTGTTTTCAGCCACGATCGCCGGGTATGCGGGGCTCACGCAGACCCGAGGAGTGCACGTGAGCATCGTCGAAACAGCGCGGAACGCAGTGAAGGCGGCGGCCGAGACCGCCCTGAGCAGCCCGGCCGTCCAGAAGGTCACAGGTCGCGGCCAGACGGAGCCGGCAGGGCCGGTGACGCTGACGATCGCGGTCGACATCCCCACGGCTCGCGGGTTGTGGCTGGACACCGAGCGGTTGTCGTCCGTGCTCGGTGACGTCGCCACGGTCTCTCCCGGTGAGGGCGACGTCGTGGTGTGGACACTCGACAGCGGTTCGGACGACGGTGGGTCCGGCCACGACCCGAGCGTCGAGACCACCCGCTCCGAGGACGGGAACACCGTGCGCTTCGCGCGAGTGGACGGAGGCACCGATCTTGCCGTCGTCCGGTTCGCCCAAGCCCCCCTCGACCTCGGCACCGAAGTGACGCTCGATCTGGCCCTCCCCGTGGTTCCCGACGTCGCGGCACGGGTCGCGGCCTTCAAGGTGCTCTATCGAGCCCGAGCCCTGCTGCAGACCGGCGAGATACCCACGCTCGTTCCCACCCAGGCCGCCCGACCGGGCGAGAAGTAGGAGACCGACGTGCGCGCACTCTGCTGGACCGGTGTGAACCAGTTGTCCGTCGAGACGGTCGATGATCCGGTGATCGTCAATCCGCACGACGCCATCATCGAGGTGTCGGTCACCACGACCTGCGGGTCGGACCTGCACTTCCTGAGCGGCTATATCCCCGGCATGCGGGAGGGTGACGTCATCGGCCACGAATTCATGGGCCGGGTCGTCGAGGTCGGGGCCGAGGTGGCGGCCACCAGTGTCGGCACGCGGGTGGTGGTGCCGTCGTTCATCGCCTGCAACAACTGCTGGTACTGCGACCACGAGCAGTACTCGCTCTGCGACACCACCAACCCGAATGCCGACCTGCAGAGACCGCTGCTGGGCTATCCCACCGGCGGTATCTACGGCTACACGCATCCGTTCGGTGGCTATCAGGGGTCGCACGCGCAGTACATCCGCGTGCCGTTCGCCGACCAGAACTGCTTCACGGTTCCCGACGGGGTGACCGACGAGCAGGCACTGTTCGCCTCCGACGCCATCCCGACCGGCTACATGGGTGCGGACTTCTGCTCGATCACGGGCGGCGAGACCGTCGCCGTGTGGGGTGCGGGCGGGGTCGGACTCATGGCTGCGCGCAGCGCCCAGTTGATGGGTGCGGGCCGCGTCATCGTCGTCGACCGGATCCCGGAACGCCTCGCCATGGCGCGTGAGGAGTTCGGTGCCGACACCGTCGACTACTCCGCTACGGACAGCGTCACCGACGAGATCCGGGAGATGACCGGCGGTCGCGGACCCGACGCAGTGATCGAGGCGGTCGGGATGGAAGGCCACGGCACGGGCGTCGGGCAGGTGTACGACAAGGCCAAGCAGGCGTTGCGGCTCGAGTCGGACCGAGCGACCGCACTCCGTGAGGCCATCCGAACGGTACGGAAAGGCGGCATCGTCTCGGTGCTCGGCGTCTACGGCGTCACCGACAAATTTCCGATGGGTCTGGTCATGAACAAGGGCCTCACGCTGCGCTCCGCTCAGCAGCACGGACAGCGATACGTTCCCACCCTGCTCGATCACATGCAGTCCGGCGAACTGGACCCGACGTTCCTGATCACGCACGACATGTCCCTGGAGGAATCGCCCGCCGGGTACGCGATTTTCAAGGAGAAGAAGGACAACTGCGTCCGCGCGATCTTCCGCCCGTGATCAATGGCATCATTCGATCGTGACGCGCGACGTATCGGCATTTCTCGACGTACAGATCGTCGACCCCAGCAACCTCGAGTTCCAGATCGCCGTGGCCGAACTTCCGGGCACGACGGTCACCGAATCGCTGTCGTTCCGTCTCGACGGGCGTGACATCACACCGACGGTGATCCGCACCGAGACCGGCGGGCGCATCCACCGATTCGATTGCGACCGTGGAACTCTCATCGTCGACTACCGCGCCAGGATCGAGGGTGACGCCGATCCTGTACCGGTCGTGGAGCGGGATCTGTCGACGTACCTTCGCCCCAGTCGCTACAGCGAGTCGGACAAGTTCCTGGGATTCGCGGCCACCGAATTCGGTAAGTACACCTCCGACGCGGACGTGCTCGAACGCGTGTCCGCGTGGGTCGGTCGGCGCCTGAACTACGTTCCCGGCAGCAGCGACCCCATCGACGGCGCCACCGACACCCTCCTCGCCGGCAGTGGTGTGTGCCGTGACTACACGCACCTCGTCGTGGCTCTGCTCCGTGCGATGACCGTGCCCGCCAGGCTGGTCGCGGTGTACGCGCCCGGATGCGATCCGATGGACTTCCACGCCGTCGCCGAGGCGTACGTCGACGGGGCGTGGCGCGTGGTCGACGCCACCCGATTGGCTCCCCGCCAGAGCCTGGTCCGCATCGCGACCGGCCGTGACGCCGCCGACACGGCGTTCCTCGACAACCACGACGGCTACATTTTGTTGAACCGGATGCAGGTCATGGCCACGGTCGACGGGAAGCTGCCGTACGACGACGTGACCGAACTCGTGTCCATGCGCTGACATGCCGACGTTCCGGCGAGTCACCGAGGACGACTTTCCGCTGCTCGCGCAGTGGCTGTCCCGTCCCCACGTGGCGCGCTGGTGGAACCACGAGTTCACCGCCGAGGCGGTCGCCCGCGACTTCGGGGCGTCGGCGCGGGGTGAGGAACCGTCCGAGGACTTCCTCGCCCTCGAGGACGGCGCCGCGTTCGGCCTGCTGCAGCGCGCTCGCTGGCACGACTACCCCGAGTACGTCACCGAACTGGCGCCCTACTGGCCCGTGCCCGTGGAGGCCGTCACCGTCGACTATCTGATCGGCGAGCCGCAGATGGTCGGGCACGGTCTCGGAACCCGCATGCTCGCGGCGTTCACCGCCGATACCTGGCGTGCGTATCCCGACGCGTCGTGCATCGTCGTTCCGGTGGCGGCCGGGAACGTCGCCTCGTGGCGGGCGCTGGAGAAGGCCGGTTTCCGACGCGTCGCCGACGCCCACCTGACCCCGGACAACCCGATCGACCCCACCGACCACGTCGTGATGTCGATCGACCGCCCGAGCGCCTAGTCTTCTCGGTCATGGCGCATCCGGTGCGATTCGACGACGGTGATCCCCTGCTGAGTCGAGTGCGCGAGCTGGCCCTCCGGCTACCGGGTGCCGGCGAGAAGGTGTCTCACGGACGCCCGAACTTCCACACCGTCAAGGTCTTCGCGATCTACGGGGCCACCGTGAAGGGCGAGCACCGGTCCACTCGCTGGGACCGGTCGCTGCAGATTCTTCCCGACGCCGACGAGCGAGCCGCCCTCCTCGGGGACGAGCGATTCTTCGAGCCGGCCTACACCGCTGCCGGCGGGTGGGTGGGCCTCGACCTCACGATCGGCCGACCGGACTGGGACGAGGTCGCCGAGCTGCTGGACATGTCGTATCGGAGGACAGCGCCGAAGCGCCTGGTGGCAGAACTGGACAGTCGTGACTGAACTCGTGCGACAGTGTCCGGTGTGCAACTGTTGCTGATCCGCCACGCTCTCCCCGTGCGTTCCGACGCCGACGCCGACCCGTCGCTTTCGTCCCTCGGCCACGAGCAGGCGGCCACGGTGCCGCAGGGGCTGCTGCACTACCCGGTGGCCCGCATCGTCAGCAGCCCGCAACTGCGGGCGAGGCAGACCGCGGAACCGCTCGCTGCGCACACCGGCCTGCCCGTGGACGTGTTCGACGGGCTCGCGGAGTACGACCGTGACTTCCCCGGCTACCTGCCCATCGAGGAGGCACGTGAGGCGTTCCCCGACGAGTTCGCGCGCATCAAGGCCGGACACCTCCCCAGCGCGGTCGACGCGGACGCCTTCGCCGAGAGGGTGCTGGCCGACATCGCCACCGTCGCGGACGACGCCGATCACGACGACACGGTCGCCGCGTTCGCGCACGGCGGTGTGATCAACATCTACCTGCAGCACCTGCTGGGCACGCAGATGCCGTTGACCTTCCCGATCGACTACTGCTCGGTGACCCGAATACTGTTCTCGCGCAGCGGAAGGCGTACGGTAGCGTCGATCAACGAAACGGCGCACGTGTGGGATCTGCTCCCCCGGCACCGCGGCAAATCCTCACCGACTTCTTAATCGGCCAGGTCACGGGTAGTACGGACGCGTCGACGGCCTCGCACACGGTGTCGACCACGGTCGTCCACCCGTTAGCCTGAGGCTCATCATGACTTCTTCCACTGCACACGGCGCTCAGCGATCCGGTCTCGCCTCGACCTTGTCGCGGCCCGTGATCGTCATCCTGGTGATCGCGCTCCCGTTGATCATCGCCGGCCTCTTCGCCTCCCTCAGCGGACGCGACGTCCAACCGGTGTCGTCGTCCACCAGCTCGAGCGACGCAGGAACCGACTCGGGTGATCAGACCGGTGGCACCGCCGCGGCAGCGGATCCGCTGGCCAAGACGCGCTCGGCGCTGTCGCAGACGCAGCTCCCACTCAGTCTCCTCAGCGGTGGCCTGACGCAGCTCACCGACTCGGCGCCGCTGCTGACCGACGGCGTGACGCAGCTGTCCGACGGGCTGGGCCAGGCGCGGACCGGCACCGTCCAGCTCGCCGACGGCAACACCCAGCTTGCAGCAGGTCTGGTGCAGCTCCAGGGCGGCGTGGGGCAGCTCGGTGACGGTGCGTCGCAGATCAGCGGCGGCGTGAACCAGTTGACGACGCCGTTGCTCGCGCTGGGTGAGAAGCAGGCAAAGGTCACCTCGTCGATCGCCGATGTGGCCAACACGATCGAGACGCTGAACAACCCGATCACGACCGATGCCGCACGGCAGCTGCGCGACCTGATCGCCGAGCTGAACCGCCAGGGCATAGGTCCCGACGCGATCTCCCAGATCAACCAGCTGCGTGACGGCGCTGCGCTGCTCGCCTTCCAGCTCGACGATCCGTCGAGCGAGTTCGTCACCGGCGTCGCCACGGCAGTGGACGGCAGCAACCAGTTGGCGACCGGCTCGAACCAGCTTCTCGACGGCATCGTCCAGCTCGACGACGGCGGCAAGCAGCTGAAGGCGGGCACGGACCAGCTCACGACCGGCATCGCGCCGATCCAGGGTGTCGTCACCAGCCTGCAGACCAACGTGAAGACGGCCACGACCTCGCTGCCCGCAGCGAACGCCGTGGCCACCACGACGACGACGGACGACAACGGCGGGACGCAGACGACGATGGTCGTCTCGAGCAGCTCGACGTCCAGCTACTACCTGATCGCCGCGCTGGTGGCGGTTGCTGCCGCGGCTGCGGTCAGCCTCATGCGTCTGCTCACCCGCCGTGACCGGATCGCGCGTCTCGCGCCCGTGATCGGAGCGGTCGCTGTCACGGCGGCAGCCGGTGTCGTCTACTGGTTCGTCGGAGACGGCCCGAGCTTCGGCTCGCTGCTCGGCGGCATCGTCTTCCTGCTGCTGTCCTCGGCGGCGTTCCTCGCCGCGGCCGGAGCCGTCCAGATGGCCTTCGGACGCGTCGTCGGACAGTCCATCAACTTCGTCCTGTTGCTGGTCCAGCTGGTTCTGGCCGGTGGGGCACTGGTGTCCTCGCCCGACAGTTCGATCTTCGGCAAGGCCGCGGCGTTCACGCCCGTGGGCTGGTTGGCCGCCGGTCTGGAGCGCATCGCTGCCGACTCCATGGACTCCACGGGCTGGCTCGCCGTGCTGGTCATGGTCGCGCTGCTCGCGGTCGCTGGAGTGGTGTACTCCGTGGTCGCGCGGTCCGAACCGGGTGACGACGCATCGACGTACCGGGACGAACCGCGCTACGCCTGAGTCAGGCGGGGGTCAGCGGATGGATCGCGAGGGCCCCCAGCTTGGCGCCGTGCTTACCCATGACGTCGGCCATGTGCGGCGACGCCATGTGCCCGTCCAGCGCGGCCTGATCTCGCCACAACTCGACGGTCACGATCGTGTCGGCCGCAGCGTTCGAGGTGTAGACGTCGTACTCCAGGCACCCGTCCTCGTCGCGCGTGAGGACGGCGAACTCACGCATCGCCTGCAGCACCTCGTCGAATCCCTCGGTCACCGGGATAGTCGCCACCACGTGTAGATCGCTCATGTCGTTCCTCGTTCCGCTAGTCCTCATCGGTCCACCCGAACGTACGGCGACCGGAGACGCGGCGGTCGGGATTCGCCCCGTCCGGTGTCACGGAGCTGGACAACCACGGCGGTTCTGTATTCGGGAAGAACAGTAAGAAGCGATGTGTCGTAGGCTGAGACGGTGAACGCACCCGCCTTCTACGACGAACTCCGCGCCCTCCGCAGGGAGCGCCTGCTCGACGCCGGTGTCGCCATCATCGTCGAGGAGGGGTGGGATCGACTGTCGATGACGCGGGTAGCCACACGGTCGGGCATCCCCCGCCAGAGCCTCTACAAGGAGGTCGGTACCAAGACCGAACTGGGCGAGGCGATCGTCGCTCGCGAGGTCGAGCGTTTCATGGCCGGGGTACTCGACAGCTTCGACGCCCAGCCGGACTCGGTGGTCGACGGTCTGTCGGCCGGCGTCCGGTACGTCCTCGAACACGGCCAGGACAACACCGTGCTGAAGGCGGTCCTGACCCCGGGTCACGACCCGGAGCTGCTCCGACTGCTCACCGTGCGCAGCGACGCCGTGCTCGAACAGGCGGTGCAGGTGATCACCGAGAGCCGCGGTCTTGCCGAGGCGACGGTGGACACAGTGGTCCGACTCACGCTCAGTCACCTTCTGCAGCCGACCGTCTCGATCGACGAGGCGGTCACCCGCATCCGCCGCGTCGTCTCCGCCCTGGTGTGACGACGCAGCCTCACATGTCGAGGATCAGCTTCGCGGACAGTGATCGTGAGACGCACGGCATCATCGTGGTGCCTCGCTCGTGCTCCGACGCGGTCAGAATCGAATCCCGGTGGTCGGGCGTGCCCGCGAGGACGTCGACCTCGCAGGTTCCGCAGACACCTTCCATGCACGACCCGAGCACGTCGACGCCTGCTCTCTCGACCGCGTCGAACACGGACACACCCGCAGGTACCGACACCGTCACGCCGGAACGCGAACACTCCACCTCGAACGAGTCGAGTGCGCCCTCGGCCGGCTCGACTTTCTTCGCTGCGAAACGCTCGATGTGGAGGCTGCCGTCAGGCCACGCCGCGCACCGTTCCTCCACGGCGTCGAGCAGCGCGCCGGGACCGCAGGCGTAGACCAGGGTGTCCGGCAGCGGCGTGCCGAGCGCGGACGCCAGATCGAGCAGGCCCTTGTCGTCCTGCGGCCAGACCGTGACCCGCGGATCACCCTCGAGCCGGTCGAGGAACGCCATGGACTCACGGGATCTGCCGCCGTACAGCAACGACCATTCCGCGCCGACCGCCTCGGCCGCGTCGATCATCGGGAGGATCGGGGTGATCCCGATTCCGCCGGCGATGAACAGGTACCGCGGCGACGGAAGGAGTCGGAAGTTGTTGCGCGGGCCGCGCACTCGCACGGTGGCACCGTCCACGAGAGTGTCGTGGACGTACGCCGATCCGCCGCGGCCGTTCGGTTCGCGGAGAACCGCGACTGTCCACGACGACGTGTCCTCGACACTTCCGCAGAGCGAGTACTGCCGTTCCAGTCCGTTGTCGAGGACGAGGTCGACATGGGCGCCGGCGGTCCAGGACGGCAACGTCGCGCCCGCCGGGTCGGTGAGCGTGAGTTCCACGATCCCGTCGGCCACCTCACGGCGCTCGGCGACTCGGGCCGTGAACTCACCGACGGAGGTGACGGCGGGGGCGCGGCGCGGCGCGGCGGATCGGTCGCGGCGACGGGCACCGGACCGGGGCGGACGACCGATCGGTGTGAGGGTCACCATCATCTCGGTGTAGCCCCTGACGAAGTTCGACTGCAGGTATCCGGGTTCACCGAGCACCTCGATGTCCTCGAACCGCGCGAGCAATTCCTCCCAGAGAATCCGGAGCTGCATCTCTGCCAGCCGGCTTCCCATGCATCGGTGGACGCCGATTCCGAACGACAGGTGCTGGCGCGCATTAGGGCGGTCGATGACGAAGTCGTCGGCATTCTCGAACGTCCGTTCGTCACGGTTGGCCGACGCGTACCACATGACAACTTTGTCGCCCTTGCGGATGAATTGGCCGTTCAACACGGTGTCCTTGGTCGCGATCCGACGCATGTGTGCCAGCGGGGTCTGCCACCTGATGATCTCGTTGACGAGCTTCGGGACAAGGCCGTGGTCCGCCCGCAGCCGATCGAACTGATCCGGGAACTGATTCAGTGCGTACACGCCGCCCGTCATCGAGTTCCGCGTGGTGTCGTTGCCGCCCACGATGAGCAGGGTCAGGTTGCCGAGAAACTCCATCGGCCGCTCGATCAAGTTCTTGGTGTCCTCGGACATCTGCATCAAGGTGATGAGGTCGTAACCCGGCTTCTCGCCCGCCGCGAGCCGCGCAGCCTTGTCGTGCCACAACTCGCTGAAGCTGCGCGCCATGTCGGCCACTCCCCGGTAGACCTCGTCCATGTCGTTCGAGCCCCCGGTGGCCGAGGCGCTGGCAGCTGCGAGTTCGGTCCAGTACACGAGCTTGCGGCGCTGCTCGTACGGGAAGTCGAGAAGTGTCGCGAGCATCCGGGAGGTCAGCTCGATGGACACCTTGTCGACCCAGTCGAAAGGCTCGTCGACCGGGAGCTCGTCGAGCACCTCCTGCACGCGTGAGCGGATGAGGCCTTCCATCTCCTCGAGATTCCGCGGGCTCACGACACCCTGCACCGCGTCACGCTGTCGATCGTGACGTGGCGGGTCCATCGCGATGAACATCTCGACGTCCAGGCCCTCCGGCGGCGTACCGATGACGATCTGCGGCTCCGCCGAGAACGTCTCGAAGTCCTTGTCCACCGCGAGGATGTCGGCGTACCGGGTGACCGACCAGTACGGCCCGAATGCGCTGTGGGCCTGGTAGTGGACCGGTGCCTCGTCCCGCAGGCGGGCGAAGTAGGAGTCGTACTTCCCCTGGCCGTACAGGAAGGGATTGCTGACGTCGATCTCGGTCAGATCCAGCCCGTCGACGTCAGGGATCACGTCCTCGACGAACGTCGGTTGGCGCTCCCCCAGCACGAGCCTCTTGGCTTTCTGCGCCAGACGCAGGCCCTGGACCTGCTTGTCCATCGGGACCGTCGCCCGAGCTTTGTCGAGGACCCTGTCGAGAACGCTCATGACTGCAACCGCCTTGCGCTGGTGACTTCCTTGTCGGACAGAAGTACAACACAAGTCGGAGTCGATGACAATGATCGTGTTTTTGTCGCACCGCTGGACATGATCGGTCACAACGTACGGAGTGGTACCCGATTCAGTCCTGAGATTCCCGATCCGCCTCGAACGCCGTGACGACGGCCGACAGGTCGTCCGCCCCATGCCCGGAGGTGCCGGCGTCGACGTACGCGCTACGGATCGCCTCGAGCAGTCGGCCGGTTCGCGGAGGAACGGCGTCGATCATCAGACTCACGTCCTTGACCACGCCGTCGACTCCGAACGACGGTGTGAAGTCACCGGCAATCATGGCCTTCCCCTTGGACTGGGTGTACGGCGCGTTCACCGGCCCGCCGTCGAGCGCCTCGAGCACCAGAGCCGGGTCGAGGCCCAGCTCGGAGGCCATCGCCACGGATTGTGCGGTGGCCGCTGTCAGTGTGGCCACCATGGCGTTGCAGGCCAGCTTCAGGGCGCTGGCGCTACCCGGCTCACTGCCCGCCGTCACCGTCTTCACCGTCATCGACTCCAGTGCCGGCCGGACGGTCTCGATCGTCTCTGCCGATCCCGAGATCAGGGCAGTGAGCTTGCCCGACTCCGCGGGCGCCTTGGTTCCGAGCATCGGGCAGTCGACGAAAGCCCGCTCGCGCGCCGCAGCCAGGTCTGCCAGGCGGCGTGCCCCGGCCGGACCGACGGTCGCGCTCTGCAGCCACACCGCGTCGGGGCGCATGGCGGAGAGGAACTTCTCCGCGGTGTCGGCCGTGGCCGCTTCGTCGAACAACATGGTGACGACCACGTCGGCGCCCTCGACACACGACTGCGGATCCGACGCGACGGTCGCACCCTGTTCCTCGAGGGGCCGCGCCTTCTCGGCGTTGCGATTCCAGACGGTCACCTCGTGGCCGCCGCGGAGCAGCGACCCCGCCATGCCCGCGCCCATCGTTCCGATGCCCAGTACTGCGACCTGCATGTCCGACCCCTCTCGTCGACGACGTCGATTCTCCGTCGACCCCGTCCGTGTGTTCCCATCAAGGTGTACCCCACACGCACCGAAGAACGGACCACGCATGTCCAGCACCGACACCGACACCACGACCGAGCGGGCAGGGCGTCGCGAGTGGTGGGGTCTCGCGGTGCTGGTCGTGCCGATCGTCCTGGTGTCGATGGACATGTCGGTGCTCTACCTGGCGCTGCCCTCGCTGACCGAGGATCTGCAGCCGAGCAGTTCGCAGCAGCTCTGGATCCTCGACATCTACAGCTTCATGCTGGCCGGCCTCCTGGTCACGATGGGGTCGCTCGGTGACCGCATCGGCACCCGCAGACTGCTGATGATCGGCTCGCTGGTCTTCGGCATCGCCTCCGTCGCCGCGGCGTTCTCGCACTCACCCGAAGCACTGATCGCGTCCCGGGTGTTGCTGGGCGTCGGCGGCGCGACGCTGGCCCCGTCGACACTGTCGTTGTTGCGCAAACTGTTCGTCGACCCCGTGCAGCGCGGCGTCGCCATCGGCATCTGGACCGCCGGATTCGCCGGAGGCGGATCGTTCGGGCCCGTCATCGCCGGCACTCTGCTCGAATACTTCTGGTGGGGTTCGGTCTTCCTCATCAACATCCCCATCATGATCGTTCTGCTGATCGCGGCGCCGCTGATCCTCCCCGAAGCCAAGAACCCCGCTCCGGGCCGTTTCGATCTCCCCGCCGTCGCAGCGTCCATCGTCGCCATGCTGGGAATCGTGTACGCGCTCAAGCACGCTGCGCAGAGCGGGCTCGACTGGCAGGTGGCCGCCGCGCTCGCGGTGGGGCTCCTGGTCGGCTGGTGGTTCGTCCGACGTCAACGCGCGAGCACGCACCCGGTCATCGAGTTCGACCTGTTCCGCACCCCGGCCTTCTCGGTCGCGGTGATCGTCATCCTGGTCTCGGTCTTCATCATCACCGGCTTCAATCTGATGCTGTCGCAGTATCTCCAGCTCGTCATGGGCCTCGGAACCCTCGAGGCCGGCCTGTGGTCCCTGATCCCTGCGATAGCGACGGCCGCCGCGTCCCTGAGCGCGCCGCTGATCATGAAGCGCCGCCGACCGTCGGTGATCCTGGTCGGCGCCATCTCGGTGATGGTGCTGGGCGCGGTCGTCATCGGATTCGTGGCGGTCCCGTCGAGTGTCGGGTCGGGTGCGACGTTGGCGATCCTGCTGTGCGGCATGGTGATCGCCGCGGTCGGGGTCGGTACCGGAACCACCTTCGGGTCCGATCGGGTGCTGGCCACCGCGGCCCCGGAGAAGGCGGGCGCGGCCGGCGCGGTGTCGGAGACGGGCGCCGAACTCGGTGGCGCACTGGGCATCGCGGTGCTCGGATCCATCAGCGTCGCCACGTACCGCATCGTGTTGGGTCCCGCCGATGCGGCCGGCGACGGCACCCTCGCCGCCACCCTGTCGGACGCACGGCAACTCGATCCCGACCTCGGTGCCGACCTCGCCGGTCGCGCACGCGAGGCGTACGTCGACGGCATCGTCGCAGCCTCCGGCGCCACGGTCGTCATCCTGCTGATCGCCGGGGCAGCCGCTGCGGCATTGTTCCGCCGATCACGCTGACGCTCACACGATGACACCCCCTGCAGCGTCGCTGCAGGGGGTGTCGTGGTCGTTCGGGAGTGTGAACTCCGTCAGCGCTGGGGCGCCTGCGTCGGGACGATCGGCGCCGGAAGTGCCGTCTTACCCATCAGGAAGGTGTCGACCGCCGAGGCGCAGGAACGGCCCTCGGCGATGGCCCACACGATGAGCGACTGACCGCGACCCATGTCTCCGGCCACGAACACGCCTTCGACGTTGGTGTTCCACTGATCGGTGCGGGCGACGTTGCCACGCTCGTTCAGGTCGACACCGAGATCGGTGAGCAGTCCCGGCTGCTCGGGTCCGACGAATCCCATGGCGAGGAAGACGATGTCGGCCTCGAGATGGAAGTCGGAGCCCTCGACCTTGGCGAAGCGACCGTCCTTGAACTCGACCTCGTGCGCGTCGAGTCCGGTGACGTAACCGTTCTCACCGGTGAAGCGCTCGGTGTTGACGGAGAAGACGCGTTCGCCGCCCTCCTCGTGAGCCGAGGACACGCGGTAGACCAACGGGTACGTCGGCCACGGTGTGGATCCGGCGCGCTCCTCGGGCGGTCGCGGCATGATCTCGAACTGGTGCACGCTCGCGGCACCCTGGCGGTGCGATGTACCGAGGCAGTCCGCGCCGGTGTCGCCGCCACCGATGATGATGACCTTCTTGCCCTTGGCGCTGATGGGCGGCTGACCGTAGTCGTCCACCACGTCGTCACCGAGCTGCACTCGGTTCGCCCACGGCAGGAATTCCATTGCCTGGTGGATTCCGCCGTACTCGCGGCCGGGCACCTCGAGATCGCGAGCCTTGGTGGCTCCACCGGAGAGAACGACCGAGTCGAATTCGGCGCGCAACTCCTCGGCGGTGATGTCGACACCCACGTTGACGCCGGTGCGGAAGATGGTGCCTTCGGCTTCCATCTGCGCCAACCGGCGATCGATGTGGCGCTTCTCCATCTTGAACTCGGGGATGCCGTAGCGGAGCAGGCCACCGATACGGTCCGCCCGCTCGAACACGGTCACCGTGTGACCGGCGCGCGTGAGCTGCTGTGCGGCAGCGAGTCCCGCGGGACCCGAGCCGACGACGGCGACCTTCTTGCCCGTCAGGTACGTCGGGTAGACGGGCTGGACCCAGCCCTCGTCGAAGGCGCGGTCGATGATCTCGACCTCGACCTGCTTGATGGTCACCGGGTCCTGGTTGATGCCCAGGACGCACGATGCCTCACACGGAGCCGGGCACAGCCGACCCGTGAACTCGGGGAAGTTGTTCGTCGCGTGCAGACGATCGATGCTCTCGCGCCACCGGTCCTTGTAGACCAGGTCGTTCCACTCGGGAATCAGATTCCCCAGGGGACAACCGTTGTGGCAGAAGGGAATACCGCAGTCCATGCACCGACTGGCCTGGGTGCGGAGGGTGTCCGCGGAGAAGTCCTCGTACACCTCCTTCCAGTCCATCAGGCGCAGGTCCACGGGACGCCGCTTCGGCAGCTCTCGTGACGTGTTCTTCAGAAATCCTTGCGGGTCACCCACGAGCTGCCTCCATGATCGCCTCGTCCACGTCCGCGCCGTTCTTCTCGGCCTCGGAGATCGCGAGCAGTACCTTCTTGTAGTCGCGCGGCATCACCTTCACGAAGTGATTCACCTGCTGGGACCAGTCCGCGAGGATGCGCTCGGCAACCTCGGACCCGGTCTCGTCGCGATGACGAGTGATCGCGTCCTTGAGCCACGCGAATTCGTCACCCTCGAGATCCTCGATGTCCACGAGCTCGGTGTTGAGGTTGTCCTCGAACGTCGAGTTCGGGTCGAAGACGAACGCCACGCCACCGGACATGCCGGCGCCGAAGTTGCGGCCCGTCTCACCGAGGATCACGACCTTGCCACCGGTCATGTACTCGCACCCGTGGTCACCGACACCCTCGACCACCGCGACGGCACCCGAGTTGCGGACGGCGAAACGCTCACCGACGACGCCGCGGATCAGAGCCTCGCCCTCGGTGGCGCCGAACAGGATCACGTTGCCCGCGATGATGTTGTTCTCCGCGACGAAATCGGAGTTCGCATCCCGCGAGGGGCGGACGATCAGTCGACCACCGGACAGGCCCTTGCCGACGAAGTCGTTGGCGTCGCCCTCGAGCCGGAGCGTCATCCCCTTCGGCACGAACGCACCGAAGCTGTTGCCGGCCGAACCGGTGAACGTGATGTCGATCGTGTTCTGCGGCAGACCGTCGGCGCCGTACGCCTTGGTCACCTCGTGACCCAGCATCGTGCCCACGGTGCGGTTCACGTTGGTGATCCGCGTGGCGAATTCGACCTTCTCGCCCTTGTCCAGAGCGTCGCGGCTCTGGACGATGAGCTGCTGGTCCAGCGCCTTGTCCAACGAGTGATCCTGGGTGCCCGTGCAGTACAGGTCCTGGTTCATGAACGCGGACTCGGCGACGTCGAGGATCGGCGACAGGTCGAGCTTCGACGCCTTCCAGTGCTCCTTGGCGGCCGTGGTGTCCAGCAGCGCGACCTGACCGATGGCCTCGTCGAGCGTGCGGAAACCGAACTCCGCGAGCAGCTCGCGGACCTCCTCGGCGATGTAGAGGAAGAAGTTCTCCACGAACTCGGGCTGGCCGGCGAACCGCTTGCGCAGCACCGGGTTCTGCGTCGCGACACCCACGGGGCAGGTGTCCAGGTGACACACACGCATCATGATGCAGCCCGAGACCACCAGCGGCGCAGTGGCGAAACCGAACTCCTCGCCGCCGAGCAGAGCAGCGACCATGACGTCGCGGCCGGTCTTGAGCTGACCGTCCACCTGCACCACGATGCGGTCACGGAGACCGTTGAGGAGCAGCGTCTGCTGGGTTTCGGCCAGGCCGAGCTCCCACGGAGCGCCCGCGTGCTTGACCGAGGTCAGCGGCGTGGCACCCGTCCCGCCGTCGTGGCCGGAGATCAGCACGACGTCCGCGTGTGCCTTGGACACACCGGCGGCGACCGTTCCGACGCCGACCTCGGAGACCAGCTTCACGTGGATGCGAGCCTGCGGGTTGGCATTCTTCAGGTCGTGGATCAGCTGAGCGAGATCCTCGATCGAGTAGATGTCGTGGTGCGGCGGCGGTGAGATGAGCCCCACCCCCGGCGTGGAGTGCCGGACCTCGGCGACCCACGGGTACACCTTGTGAGCCGGAAGCTGGCCGCCCTCACCCGGTTTCGCACCCTGGGCCATCTTGATCTGGATGTCCGTGCAGTTGGTCAGGTAGTTCGACGTGACACCGAATCGTCCCGACGCGACCTGCTTGACGGCCGACCGACGGGAATCGCCGTTCTCGTCGGGCGTGAAGCGCGCGACGTCCTCGCCGCCCTCACCCGAGTTCGAGCGTCCGCCGAGACGGTTCATCGCGATGGCCAGAGTCTCGTGCGCCTCCGCCGAGATCGAGCCGTAGCTCATCGCGCCGGTGGAGAAACGCTTGACGATCTCGCGCGCCGACTCCACCTCGTCGATCGAGATCGCGGTGCGACCCTCGGTCTTGAAGCGGAACAACCCGCGCAGCGACGCCAGACGCTCCGACTGGTCGTCGACCATCCGGGTGTACTCCTTGAACACGGAGTACTGGCCTGTGCGGGTGGCGTGCTGCAGCTTGAAGACGGTGTCCGGGTTGAACAGGTGGTACTCGCCTTCACGACGCCACTGGTACTCGCCACCGGTCTCGAGCTCGCGGTGCGCGCGCTCGAACTTGTTGTCCAGGTAGGCGACTCCGTGTCGCACGGACACATCGGCGGCGATCTGGTCGAGGTCGATCCCGCCCAGGGGCGACGCGATGCCGTAGAAGTACTCGTCGACGAGTTCCTGCGACAGGCCGATGACCTGGAACAGCTGGGCGCCGGTGTACGACGCCAGCGTCGAGATACCCATCTTCGACATGACCTTCAGGACGCCCTTGCCGGCCGCCTTGATGTAGTTCTTCACCGCGGTGTCGTAGTCGATGTCCTGCAGGTTGCCGCGGTCGATCATGTCCTCGATCGACTCGAACGCCATGTAGGGGTTCACCGCTGCCGCACCGAATCCGACGAGCGTCGCCATGTGGTGCACCTCGCGAGCATCACCCGCTTCGACGATGAGACCGACCTTGGTCCGGGTCTTCTCGCGGATCATGTGGTGGTGCACGGCCGAGGTCAGCAGCAGCGACGGGATCGGCGCCAACTTCTCGCTCGACTCACGGTCGCTCAGGATGACGATGCGTGCGCCGCCGGCGATGGCTGCGGACACCTGCGAACGGATGATCTCGAGCGAACGACGAAGTCCCTCACCACCTTCCGCCACCGGGTAGAGGCCGCGGACGACGACGGAGCGGAGTCCGTCCTGCAGACCGTCGTCGTTGATGTGCACCAACTTCGACAACTGATCGTTGTGCAGGATCGGTGACGTGAGAACGATCTGACGGCACGCTTCGGCAGTGGGCTGCAGCAGATCCCGCTCGGGACCGATGGTTCCGCCCAGGCTGGTGACCACTTCCTCGCGGATAGCGTCGAGCGGCGGGTTGGTCACCTGCGCGAAGAGCTGCGAGAAGTAGTCGAACAGCATGCGGGGACGGTTCGACAACACGGCGACGGGAGTGTCGGTTCCCATCGACCCGATCGCCTCGGCACCCGCCTTCGCCATCGGCGCGACGAGCATGTTCAGCTCCTCGGTGGTGTACCCGAAGATCTGCTGACGGATCAGCACACGGTCGTGCGTCATGTGGACGTGCGGGCGCTCGGGCAGCTCGTCGATGCTGATGAGGCCCTCGTCGAGCCACTCCTGGTACGGATGTTCCGCAGCCAGCTCGTCCTTGATCTCGTCGTCGCTGACGATCCGGCCCTGCGCGGTGTCCACGAGGAACATCCGGCCGGGCTGCAGGCGGACCTTGCGCACGATCTTCGACGGCTCGATGTCCAGCACGCCGACCTCGGACGCCATGATGACCAGGCCGTCGTCGGTGACCCACAGGCGGCTGGGGCGCAGGCCGTTGCGGTCGAGGACCGCACCGATGACCGTGCCGTCGGTGAAGCACACCGAGGCCGGTCCGTCCCACGGCTCCATGAGAGTGGAGTGGTACTGGTAGAACGCCCGGCGGGCGGGATCCATCTTGTCGTGGTGCTCCCACGCCTCGGGGATCATCATCAGCACGGCATGCGGCAGGCTGCGTCCGCCGAGGTGCAGGAACTCGAGCACCTCGTCGAAGCGGGCCGTGTCCGATGCTCCGTGCGTGTTGACGGGGAAGATCTTCTCGAGCTTCTCGGGGCCACCGAAGACGTCCGACTCGATGAGCGCCTCGCGGGCGTGCATCCAGTTCTCGTTGCCGGTGACGGTGTTGATCTCACCGTTGTGCGCGACACGGCGGAACGGGTGCGCCAGCGGCCACGAGGGGAACGTGTTGGTGGAGAAACGCGAGTGCACCAGGCCCAACGCGCTCTCGACCCGGTCGTCCTGCAGGTCGAGGTAGAAGCCACGCAGCTGCGGCGTCGTCAACATGCCCTTGTAGACGATGGTCGACGGAGACAGCGACGGGAAGTAGACACTTTCGCGGCCGGGGCCGTCCTTGCCCGGGCCCTCGAGGCCGAGCTCGTGCTCGACGCGCTTGCGCACGACGAAGGCTCGCCGCTCGAGATCGATTCCCGAGAGGGAACGGTCGGGCGATGCCACGAACAGCTGGCGGAAGGTCGGCATGGCATCGCGGGCCAGGGCACCGAGCGACGCGTCGTCGGTGTCGATGTCGCGCCACCCCAGAACGTCGAGGCCTTCTTCGACGACGACGCGCTCGACTCCGGCGCAGGCTTCCTCGGACGCGACACGTGCCTGCGGGAGGAAGGCGATGCCGGTGGCGTAGAAACCCTCCGGCGGCAGCTCGAAGTCGACGACGGCGCGGTAGAACTTGTCCGGAACCTGGATCAGGATGCCGGCACCGTCACCGGTGTTGGGTTCTGCGCCCGCAGCGCCGCGGTGTTCGAGGTTGATCAGCGCGGTGATCGCCTTGTCGACGATGTCCCTACTACGACGTCCGTGCATGTCGACCACGAACGCGACACCACAGGAGTCGTGTTCGTTCGCCGGGTCGTAGAGGCCTCGAGCTGATGGGTACCGGTGACCGGGAAGCTGCATGTGTCTTGCCTAACTGACGAGTCGAGCCAAGATCCGCGGAGATTCGACCTCGTTCGAGAAGAGAACGAGCCACCGCGGGGCGATGCGAGAGCGGGTTCGCCGTTGAACCACGCACTCCGATGGGGCTCCGGCTACTCCTGGTGGACGATCTGTTCCGAGGCGATAGCCGAGTGTTTTCGGGCAGGGGCGACTGTTGTGGGTCGGCCCCTCAGCAGAACGATAAGTCAGCACCCCGGCAAATCCACAAATCAGGGCATCCTCATGTTGCGCCGACCTGCAGATACTGTCGTCGATGTCGACGAGATCACGCGATGTCCGCGCGACGCTGCGCGGTGAACTTCGAATTCGCTACCAGAATACCTGGCAAAGAAACTACTGGCCGTAGCGAGTGATCTCGACTACGGCCAGTGTGGTGGGCGAAGGGGGACTTGAACCCCCACGTCCCGAAGGACACTGGCACCTGAAGCCAGCGCGTCTGCCATTCCGCCACTCGCCCGAGCGACGGGAACGAGGCTAACACGACCTGTCTCGCCGACCGAAATCCATACCTCCCGACCGAGTTCCGGGCCCGAGCCGGGGCGGAAACTCGGTTCCGGCCGTATAGCATGGATCAGCAGTCGCACGGCGGTAGGACACGCGCCACCGACCACCCGCACAGTGGTGGGCGTTCGGAGGACGTTCGGAGCGTCACGTGATCGGGTACTCCCGATGATGTGACGCGCCCCGTGTCGTGCGACGACGCGTGATCGACCGAGGCGAGACGAGGAGGGTGTCATGGGAGTTGTCCAGCGTTTCGAGAGAAAGCTGCAGAGCGCTGTCGGAGACGCCTTCGCCAGAGTGTTCGGCGGCGGTGTCGTCCCGCAGGAGGTCGAGGCGGCCCTGCAACAGGAAGCCACCGCGTCCGTCCGCACCTTGGACGGCGGGCACCTCCTGGCACCCAACGCGTACGTGATCGCCATCAGCGACTCCGATCACGAACAGTTGGCGTCCGACCACGACCTGACCACCAAGGCGTTCTCCCGACACCTCCAGGACTTCATCACCGAACAGGGATGGCAGACCTACGGCAAGGTGGTCGTCCGGTTCGCACCGTCCTCGACGCTGCACACCGGGCAGTTCCGCACATCGGCCACCGTCGATCCGGACGTCGATCAGCCAGACCCACCGAAACTCACCTCAGGCACAGCCCAACCGTCGTCGATATCAGGAGCCGGCCCCATGACCCAGAACTCAGGGACTCAGAACCAGGGCGACGAGCCCGACCACGAAGGCCAGCGGCCCGCGTCCGGTGTCGCGTCACGCGCACCACGGAACGGCAGTGCCTACCCGTCGGAGGCACCTCGCGGTGTCGACCCGTCGGCCGAGAACAGAGTCCGTCCTCCGCGGGCGTACCAGGACTACCCCGAGCAGGACCGCGGCTACGGACAGCCGGCCGGGGATCCGCGGGAGCAGGTCCGCTACGACCAGGGTGGGTACGGGCGTCAGTCGTACGACCAGCAGCCGTACGACCGTCAGGCCTACGGCCAGCAGAACGGCGATCCTCGGGCGCAGGACCCGCGCGGTCAGGACCAGGGCGGGTACGACCGTCGCGGCTACGGTCAGCAGGGCTACGACCAGCCCGACAACGACCAGCAGGGCTACGACCAGCGCGGGTACGACCAGCGCGGCTACAACCAGGCGGGGTACGACCAGCAGGGTTACGACCAGCAGGGTTACGACCAGCGCGGCTACAACCAGGGCGGCTATGACCAGGGCGGCTACGACCAGCGCGGGTACAACCAGGCCGGGTACGACCAGCGTGGTCGCGAGCAGGATCAGGGTGCCGGTGGCTACGAGCCGCAGGCGTACCGCGATCAGCAGGGCTACGGACAGCAGGGTGGATACGGCCAGTCCGGTCGTGACCAGGCCGGCTACGACCAGCCGGCGTACGGCCAGCGGAGCTACGACGACGGTGGCTACGGACGACCGACCCCCGACGCGCGTGCCTACGGTGCAGCCGCGGCGGCTCCGGCATACGACCAGCCGCCCACGCAGGGATACCAGCAGCCGCTCGCCGACGACGGTGACGACTACGACCGCCCGAATGCGCAGCGCGGACTGTCCGCGACGCTCCAGCTCGAGGACGGCAGTGGCCGTCACTACCAGCTGCGCGAGGGTGGGAACGTCGTCGGGCGCGGCCAGGATGCGCAGTTCCGACTTCCCGACACGGGCGTCTCGCGTCGTCACTTCGAGATCCGGTGGGACGGCCGCGTAGCCATGCTGTCGGATCTGGGTTCCACGAACGGAACGACGGTCAACAGTGCGCCGGTCCAGGACTGGCAGTTGGCCGACGGCGACATCGTTCGCGCCGGCCACTCGGAGATCCTCGTCCGTATCGTCTGACGAGACCCCGGACCACGAGAAGGGCGGCCGTCGCGCGGCGGCCGACACGGGGCAGTCGGTCCCTGCCCTTATGATGCTCCGAGACGGGGAGTCCCCGTGCGCGCATCCTCATGCGTGTGGTGTCCGAGCTGTCGAGGAACGAGGAGGTGACACGCTGTGCAGGGATTGATCTTGCAGCTCACGCGAGCTGGTTTCCTCCTGATCCTGTGGTTGTTCGTCTGGGCAGTGCTGCGCACTCTGCGTTCCGATATCTACGCGGCGTCCGGTCTTCGTGTCGCACCTCGGTCACGCAAGTCACCGGTCTCTCTGCAGGGCCGGAAGCAGAAGGTCGCTAAATACCTGGTGGTGACCCACGGGTCGCTCGCCGGGACACGCATCACGCTGGGGTCGCAGCCGGTCCTCATGGGCCGCGCGGACGACTCGACTCTCGTCCTCACCGACGACTACGCCTCCACACGCCACGCGCGTCTGTCACCTCGCGGAGGTGACTGGTACGTCGAGGATCTCGGCTCGACGAACGGCACCTACCTCGACCGCGCCAAGGTGACGACGGCGGTTCGCGTTCCCCTGGGAACGCCTGTACGCGTCGGCAAGACCGTGATCGAGTTGCGCCCGTGACCTTGGTTCTCCGCTACGCCGCGCGCAGCGATCGCGGTCTCGTGCGATCCAACAACGAGGACTCCGTCTACGCGGGCGCACGCCTCCTCGCTCTCGCCGACGGCATGGGTGGCCACGCCGCCGGAGAAGTGGCGTCGCAGCTGATGATCGCCGCGCTCGCCCATCTCGACGACGACGAGCCGGGCGACGATCTCCTGGGCAAGCTCGAGCGAGCCACCCGTGAAGGCAACGCCACCATCGCGGAACAGGTCGAGGACGACCCCGAACTCGACGGCATGGGCACCACGTTGACGGCGATCCTGTTCGGCGGCAGGAAGATCGGGCTCGTTCACATCGGCGACTCCCGGGCGTATCTGCTCCGGGACGACGAACTGACGCAGATCACCCGCGACGACACGTTCGTCCAGTCGTTGGTCGACGAGGGGCGGATCACCGCCGAGCAGGCGCACTCGCACCCGCAACGGTCGCTGATCATGCGGGCTCTCACCGGCAACGAGATCGAACCCACTCTGACCGTGCGTGAGGCTCGGGCGGGGGATCGTTATCTGCTCTGTTCGGACGGATTGTCCGACGTCGTCAGTAGCGAGACCATCGCGGACACCATGCGCGAGGGCGAGAACGACCAGTGCGCCGACCGCCTGATCGAACTGGCGCTGCGCAGCGGTGGCCCCGACAACGTGACCGTGGTGGTGGCCGACGTCATCGATCTCGACTACGGCCAGTCCCATCCGATTCTCGCCGGCGCCGCATCGATGGACGACGAGGAGGACTCGCCCCCACCGAACACCGCAGCCGGACGCGCAGCCGCGATGCGCCCTCCCCGGACCGCGCCCAAGAGGGTGGTCACTCCGCCGCCGCCGGCTCCGGAGAAGAAGTCGCACAAGCTCCGCTGGTCCCTGACCGGTCTTGCCGTGGTCGCCCTGCTGGTCGTCGGTTCGATCGTCGGATGGCAGCTCCTGCAGCGCAATTACTACGTCGGTTCCGACGACGGACGCGTCGTGGTGATGCGGGGAGTCCCCGGATCGGTACTCGGCTTCTCCCTGCAGGAAGTGGATCTGGTCGGGTGCGTCCGTGAGACGTCGGACCCCGCCACGATCGATCTGCGATCCCCCGCCGACGCGCAGTGCCGCGTCCTCGGTGTCGACGACCTGCAGCCGTCCGCCCGCGAACAGGTGCGTTCGGGACTGCCGTCCGGCACTCTCGACGACGCACGCTCGCAGGTGAACCGGCTCGTAGCCGGTGACCTGCTGCCGCTGTGCGAGAAGCCGGCCACCGCGACGACGGCTCCTCCGACCACCACCACGGCCGTTCCGCCGACCGAGGCAGCACCTGTACCGCCTCCCGCCGACCCGGCGGCGCCGCCCGTGACGACGACACCCGAGCCGACTCCGACGCCGACGCCGACACTCGTGGCAGGTCAGACCTGCAGGACGGGCAGTTGATGTCCGCCCCGAACCAGTCTTCGGCGTCGTTCCCCAGTCCTCCGGGCGGATTCGCTCCGGCACCCCCGCAGTCCACCAAGCGTGGCGTCGAAGCAGCCCTCCTGGGGGCCGCGGCGCTCATCACCACCGTGTCGCTGGTGCTCGTCGAGGCGAGCCAGGAACAGACCATCACGTGGGACCTGGCGAAGTACGGAGTGGCATACCTCGCCATGTTCGCCGTCGCGCATGCCGCGGTTCGCCGCTTCGCCACGCACGCCGATCCCCTTCTGCTGCCGCTGGTGGCGCTGCTGAACGGTCTCGGGCTGGTGCTGATCCACCGCCTCGATCTGGCCGCGCAACAGTCCGCCACCTATCTCGGTGACACGGAACCGTCGCCCGACGCCAACCAGCAGGTTCTCTGGACCGCGCTCGCCATCGCCGGCTTCGTCGCCGTGTTGGTGCTGATCCGCGATTACCGGACGTTGGCGCGCTACGGCTACACCCTGGGTCTGGGCGGACTGGTGTTCCTCGCGCTCCCGGCGATCCTTCCGTCGTCACTGTCCGAGGTCAACGGATCGAAGATCTGGATCCGACTGCCGGGCTTCAGCATCCAGCCCGGTGAGTTCTCCAAGATCCTGCTGCTGATCTTCTTCGCGTCGGTCCTGGTGGCCAAGCGTGAGCTGTTCACCACGGCGGGCAAGCACGTGCTGGGCATGGATTTCCCGCGAGCACGCGACCTGGGACCGATCGTCGTGGCGTGGATCGTCTCGATCGGCGTCCTGGTGTTCGAGAAGGACCTCGGCACGTCGCTGCTGATCTACTGCACCGTGCTGGTGATGATCTACGTCGCCACCGAGCGTGTCGGCTGGATCGTCATCGGGGTCGCCCTGCTGCTCCTGGGATTCCTTCTCGCGTACCAGCTCTTCGGGCACGTGAAGATTCGTACCGACACCTGGCTCGACCCCTTCGCCGACTACAACGACACCGGGTACCAGATCTCACAGTCTCTCTTCGGCCTCGCGACCGGCGGGATGGGCGGCACGGGCCTCGGCAGCGGCCGTCCGTCGCAGGTGCCGTTCGCGAGCACCGACTTCATCATCGCCACCGTGGGTGAGGAGCTCGGGCTCATCGGCCTGGCAGCAGTGCTGATGCTCTACATGATGTTCGTGCTGCGTGGGCTCCGGACGGCGCTCGCGGTGCGCGACAGCTTCGGCAAGCTCCTCGCCGCCGGCCTGTCCGTCACCATCGCCGTCCAGCTGTTCGTCGTGGTCGGCGGCGTCACCAAGCTCATTCCCCTTACCGGTCTCACGACACCGTTCATGTCCTACGGAGGCTCTTCCCTGCTCGCGAACTACGCCCTGGTCGCGTTGCTCATCAAGATCTCCGATGCCGCCCGCGCACCTGTCGTGCCGCAGAAGCGCTCGCCCGCCGCGCCGATCGGTGACGCGATGACCGAGGTGGTGAAGCGCCCGTGAACACTCCCCTTCGCCGCGTGGCCATCGGCGTCATGGCCATGATCGTGGTCCTGCTCGCCAACGCCACCTACGTCCAGGTCATCAAGGCCGACGACCTCCGCACGGACCCCCGCAACTCGCGTGTCCTGCTCGACGAGTACGCACGTCAGCGCGGACAGATCTCGAGCGGTGGCCAGGTGTTGGCCTCGTCCGTCGCGACCGAGGACCGGTACAAGTACCTGCGGACGTACCCGTCGAATCCGGCTGCGCCCGCGAGCCCGGCGGCGAACGCGCCTGTCACCGGGTTCTACTCGATGCTGTACTCCAGCGCCGGCCTCGAACGATCCGAGGATGCCGTCCTCAACGGATCCGACAACCGGTTGTTCGGCAAGCGGTTCTTCGACCTTCTCTCGGGCCGCGATCCGCGCGGTGGCAACGTCGTCACCACCATCGACCCGGTGATGCAGCAGGTCGCGTACGACCAACTCACCTCGAAGGGGTACACCGGTTCGGTCGTGGCCATCGAGCCGTCCACCGGCAAGATCCTGACGATGGTCAGCACGCCCAGCTACGACCCCAACGAACTGGCCTCGCACGACGGTGAGCAGTCCACGCAGGCATGGGAGCGGCTCGCGAACGATCCCGGTGAGCCACTGGTCAATCGTGCTGTCTCGCAGACCTATCCGCCCGGATCGACGTTCAAGGTGGTCGTGACGGCAGCGGCACTGGCCGCCGGGTCGACGCCCGACACGCAGCTCACCGCGGCACCGACCATCACCCTGCCCGACACGTCCACGACGCTCGAGAACTACAACGGCTCCACGTGCGGTGGCGGCGCGACGGCGTCACTGCGCGAGGCGTTCGCGCGCTCCTGCAACACCGCCTTCGTCGAGCTCGGCATCGACACCGGCAGCCAGGGCGTCAAGGATGCGGCGTCGGCGTTCGGCATCGGCGAGACGAACCAGTCGGTGCCGATCCCGGTGGCCGACAGCACGGTCGGCGAGATCGCCGACGACGCGGCCCTCGGCCAGAGCAGCATCGGCCAGCGCGACGTCGCCCTGACACCGCTGCAGAATGCGGAGATCGCGGCCACCATCGCGAACGGTGGAGTGCGGATGGCACCCCACATGGTCGCTCAGTTGCAGGCCCCCGACCTGTCGACGCTCGACACCACGGAGCCGACGTCCCTCGGACAGGCCGTCTCGCCGGAGGTGGCCTCCACGCTCACCGATCTGATGGTGGGTTCGGAGAACAATTCCGGTGGACAGGGCAAGATCGCGGGCGTTCAGATCGCGTCCAAGACCGGTACCGCGGAGCACGGAAGCGATCCTCGCAACACCCCTCCCCATGCGTGGTACATCGCCTTCGCCCCGGCCGAGGACCCGAAGATCGCCATCGCGGTCATCGTCGAGAACGGTGGCGACCGTGCGCTCGCCGCGACGGGCGGATCGGTCGCCGCACCAGTGGCGAGAGCTGTGCTCGGCGCCGGATTGCAGGGGAGGTGAGCCCCGCATGAGTGGAGGCCTGGGTAACGGCGCACTGGTGGCCGATCGCTACCGACTGTTGCGTCTGATCGCGACGGGCGGGATGGGACAGGTCTGGGAAGCGACCGACAACCGGCTCGATCGCCGCGTCGCCGTCAAGATTCTCAAGCCCGAGTTCTCGAACGACCCGGAATTCGTCGAGCGGTTCCGCGTGGAAGCGCGCACGACGGCGTTGCTGAACCATCCGGGCATCGCGAACATCTACGACTACGGCGAGGTGCAGGACGCCAACGGGCAGTCGCTGGCCTACCTGGTCATGGAACTGGTCATCGGTGAACCCCTGAACACGGTGCTCACCCGTATGGGCCGGTTGCCGCTGGTGCATGCGTTGGACATGCTCGAGCAGACCGGCCGCTCGCTGCAGGCCGCGCACCGCGCCGGCATCGTGCACCGCGACGTCAAGCCCGGCAACATCATGATCACGCCCGACGGCACGGTGAAGATCACCGACTTCGGTATCGCCAAGGCAGTCGACGCGTCGCCCGTGACACGGACGGGCATGGTCATGGGCACCGCGCAGTACATCGCACCCGAACAGGCGTTGGGACAGGACGCGACGTCGGCCTCGGACGTGTACTCGCTCGGTGTGGTCGGCTACGAAGCGATCAGTGGCACACGGCCTTTCGTGGGCGACGGCGCCTTGACGGTCGCGATGAAGCATGTCCGCGACGCGGCTCCGCCCCTTCCCGCGGATCTGCCGGCGCCGGTCCGCGAACTCATCGAGATCACGATGACGAAGGATCCGGCGTCCCGGTACGAGAACGGCGGCGAGTTCGCGGACGCTGTCGCTGCCGTGCGGGCGGGACGTCGTCCTCCCCAGCCGGGAACCGCATCGGGGACGTCCCGGGTCATGGCTCCCATGACGGGCGCGAATCCGAACACCCGGATGATGACGGCACCGGCGACGGGATACGCCGCCGCCGCTGCAGCTCCACGCCGACCGGAACCCGAGCCGGAGTCCGGCATGTCGCCCGGTCAGAAGGCGTTGGCATGGGCGGCCGGCGGTCTCCTCCTCCTGGCGGCCGTCGTGGCGTTCGGGCTGTTCGTCTTCACCGAGAGCAACGGTTCGACACCGGTGGTCACGACGACCAGCACCGCCGCGCCCACGACGGAACCGACCACGACGACGACCCGTCCGACGACCACCACGACGGAACCGACCACGACCACCACCACGACGACGACCACCACGACCACCACCGAGCCGACCACCACCACGACGGAACCGACGACCACGGAGCCGACGACGACGACAACCACCAGCGGTGGGTTGTTCAACATTCCCGGCCTCGGTAACGGCAACGGCAACGGCAACGGGAACGACGGCAATCCGTTCAACTACGCACCGGGAGGGCAGCGATGAACACTCCACGCCAGCTCTCGTCCCGGTACGAGCTGGGTGAGATCCTCGGGTTCGGCGGCATGTCCGAGGTCCATCTGGCCAAGGACGTCCGGCTCGACAGGGACGTCGCGATCAAAGTCCTGCGGCAGGATCTGGCGCGCGATCCCACGTTCTACCTCCGCTTCCGACGGGAGGCGCAGAACGCTGCCGCGTTGAACCATCCGGCCATCGTCGCCGTGTACGACACGGGCGAGGCAGAGACTGACACGGGACCGCTGCCGTACATCGTCATGGAATACGTCGACGGTGACACGCTGCGCGACATCGTCCGTGCGGAAGGCCCGATGGCGCCGAAGCGTGCCATGGAAGTCATCGCCGACGTCTGCGCAGCACTGGACTTCAGCCACCGCAACGGCATCGTGCACCGCGACGTCAAGCCGGCCAACGCGATGATCAACCGGGCCGGCGCGGTCAAGGTCATGGACTTCGGTATCGCACGCGCGATCGCCGACAGCTCGAGCCCGATGACCCAGACCGCGGCCGTGATCGGGACCGCTCAGTACCTCTCGCCCGAACAGGCTCGCGGCGAGCAGGTCGACGCCCGGTCCGACGTCTACTCACTCGGATGCGTGTTGTTCGAGATTCTCACCGGTGAGCCTCCGTTCACGGGCGACTCGCCCGTCGCGGTGGCCTACCAGCACGTTCGCGAGGATCCCCGGCTCCCGTCGTCGGTCAACGCGGACATCCCCCGGGAACTGGACTCGATCATCCTCAAGGCCATGGCCAAGAACCCGGCCAACCGCTACCAGAGCGCCGCGGACATGAGATCGGATCTCATCCGGGTACTCGGTGGCCAGCGCCCGGTGGCGCCCATGGTCATGAACGACGAGGACCGCACGTCCATTCTGGGGTCGATGGATGCGCCCCGAGCGTCGGCGACGTCGACCGCCACCGAGAACAACGGCGAGTCGCGCAAGATTGCTCGCCACGCCCATGCCGACAACGACGACGACGTCGAACCGAAACGCAAGGGCGTCCGTGTCGCACTGATGGCCGTCGCTGCCATCGTCGTCGTCGGGGTCGTCGGTCTTTTCCTGTGGAATCTCGGACCGGGCGCGCCCGCGCGATCCGTGACCGTTCCCGACGTGACGGCCCAGACCGCCGACATCGCCAGGACGACTCTCGAGAACGCGGGATTCCGCGTCGACGTGCAGCAACGTTCGGACGCCACGGTTCCCGAAGGCGCCGTGATAGGCACCCGGCCCGTGTCGGGAACCACCGTCGACGAGAACAGCACGTTGGTGCTGGAGGTGTCCACGGGTCCGGAGCAGATCCAGGTACCCCAACTGACCGGCTTGACGCAGGACGCGGCTCGTCAGGCCCTCGAGCAGGCCGGGCTGACCCTCGATCCCGCGATCGGCCGAGGTGCATCCGCCCGCACCGACGTCGACAAGGTGATCGGCCAGGAACCGGCCCGCGGCTCGTCCATGGCCGAGGGTGGCGCAGTGCGCATCACCCTCGGGTCGGGACCGCGTCAGATCCGCGTCCCGGACGTCACCGGGCAGAACATCGAGGTCGCACAGCCCAACGTCGCAGGTGCCGGCTTCATCGTCGATCGTCAGAACGTGGACTCGGCACTACCCGAGGGACAGGTAGTCTCGACCAGTCCCGCAGGTGGCAGCAGCGCGGCCGACGGCAGCACCGTGGTGCTCCGTGTGTCCAACGGCAGCCAGTTCCAGATCCCGAGCCTGACGGGTCAGACACCGGTCCAGGCAGTGGAGACACTGCGGGCGGCGGGGTGGCAGGGAACGTTGGCCGAGATCGACCAGGTCGACGTCCAGACGCTCGACACAAGTCAGGTGAACAGGATCCAGCAGCAGGCCGTCGCTCCCGGCACCGCCATCTCGAAGACGGACCGCGTGAACGTCAGCGTCGGGAAGTTCGGGATCTAGCAGGCCCGGACGTCAGACCCGAGCGGCGTTCTCGAGGTCGGACACCAGTGACTCCTCGGGGGCGTCACCGCAGACTGCGAGCCAGTTGGCCAGCATGCGGTGACCACCCTCGGTCATCACCGACTCCGGGTGGAACTGCACGCCGTGGATCGGCAGCTCGCGGTGCCGCATGGCCATCACGATGCCGCTGTCGGTCCGAGCAGTCACCTCGAGCTCGTCGGGAATCGTGTTCTCTCGCACCGTCAGCGAGTGGTATCGGGTGGCGGTGAACGGATCCGGCAGACCGGCGAGCACTCCTTCTCCGGAGTGGTGGACGACGCTCGTCTTCCCGTGCAGCAGTTCCGGCGCACGCTCGACGACGCCTCCGAACGACGCGCCGATCGCCTGGTGCCCGAGGCACACTCCGAGGAGCGGAGTCCCTGTGCGGGCGCACGCCCGCACCATGTCCATGGTGACGCCGGCGCGCTCGGGTGTACCCGGTCCCGGGCTCAGCAGCACCCCGTCCACGTCCTTCACGGCGGCGTCCACGTCGAGGACGGCTGGGTCGTCGTTACGCAGCACCTGCGCCCGCGTTCCGAGCTGTCCGAGGTACTGGACCAGGTTGAACACGAAGCTGTCGTAGTTGTCGACGACGAGGATGCGCATGTCACCACACTAATGCCGACACTGTCCCGGGCCGGCTGCAGGTTATCGTGGACCACGGCACTGCGCGTTGTTCTCGCAGCCCACACGCATTCCGAGCAGGAGAGTTCGAGGAGATCAATGCCCAAGTCGAAGGTCCGCAAGAAGGCCGATTACACCATCGACCCAGCGTCACGGACGCCCGTCAAGGTCAAGGCTGCGCCGTCGAGCACGCTGTATCTGTCGGTCATGTTCGGTTTCATGGTGCTCGGTCTGGTGTATCTCATCGTCTACTACCTCGCACAGGACAACATCAGCTGGATGGCGAGCCTGGGGGCGTACAACCTGCTCATCGGCTTCGGTTTCTGGATCATCGGTCTCGTCCTGACGATGAAGTGGCGTTGACCAGGAGCGTCGCGTCGACGGGCGCGCGAATTACACGCGTGTCGTTCACTAACACTGTGGATAACTTCTGTGGATAACTTATCCACAGGGGGTGACGGGTCGGTCGCGGCGTGGGCTACGCCTCGTGTCGCGGTCGCAGCTCTGGGTGTCGGAGCCGTCGCGCTGGGCGTTGCGGCAGTCGCGACATCGAGCGATCCCGCGGGCCGTCTGTTGATCTCGCTCGCCGCCGTGGCGGCACTGAGTCTCGCCCTGCTGGCCGCGGTCCAGCGGCCGAAGTTGTCGGTCGATGCCGACGTCATGAGGGTGAAGACCCTGCGCGGGCGTCGTACCTATCGACGCGACGACGTGATCACGGTCCGCCTGGTCCCGTACCCGCGACTCGGACGCCGAGTGCCGATGCTGGAGATGGACGTGCGGGACGGTGAGGACGAGCGCCTGCTCATCTTCGGCAGGTGGGACCTCGGAGAGGATCCGCGAGCGGTATTCGACACGCTCGAGCTCAGGGGATGGGTGCCGGCCGACTGGTCCCGCGACTGACGCGGGACCGGCCGGACCGAGGTCAGAACGCGGAGGACAGACTCGCTGCGCGCAGACCGATCAGAGCGAGCGCGATCAGAGCGAGAGCGACGATTCCCGCCCAGCCCACGCGGGACCGCTGTGGGCCCGTCGTGAAGACCACCGCCGCGGTCGCCGCCGCTCCCGCCGCGAGACCACCGAGGTGGCCCCACAGAGAGATACCGGGGATCGCGATACTCAGCACCACGTTCAGGCCGATGACGACCAGGACGGGCATCGGGCTCTGACGGAGACGCACCAGGATCACGGCCTGCGCGCCGAGCAGGCCGAAGACAGCGCCCGAGGCACCGACGGTCGCGACGAGCGGATTCGACAGGAACATGACGGCAGCAGCGCCGCCGAGGAGGGCGACGAGGTAGACCGCCAGATATCGCGCGCGGCCGAGAACGAGTTCGCAGTCACGACCGATGACGTAGAGCGCGAACATGTTGACCGCGAGATGCACGATGCCGGAATGCAGGAAGCCGCTGCCGAGAATTCGTACGAGATCTCCGTCGGCCACCAGCAGCGGAACCAGTGCCCACTCGCGGAACAGGGCGCTGGTCTGATTGCTCAGGCCACCCGCCTGCGCTGCGGTGAGAGCGAACATCAGGATGTTCAGCGCCATCAACGCGTAGGTGACCACCGGAGTGGAGGCCGGTCGACTCACACCACCGGCGACAGTCCGCGCCCGTGGGACCGACGACGCGGCAGCCGCCACACAGTCCACACAGTGCTGACCCACCGAGGCGGGCCGAAGGCATTCGGGGCACGCCGGTCGGTCGCAGCGGGTGCACGACAGGCCCGTGGGCCTGTCCGGATGGCGTACACAGGTGGGCTGGGGCGGTCCCGAAGTACCGCCCCAGCCTGGACCCGTCATGCTCGGGTGCTCAGGTCACGCAATGGTGACCGATTCGATGACGACGTCCTCGACCGGGCGATCGCCGCGGCCGGTGGGGGTGGAACCGATCTGGTCGACGACCTTCTGCGACGCGGGGTCGATGACCTCACCGAAGATGGTGTGGCGACGGTTGAGGTGCGGCGTCGGGCCGACGGTGATGAAGAACTGCGAGCCGTTGGTGCCGGGACCGGCATTCGCCATGGCCAGCAGGTACGGGCGGTCGAACGACAGCTCGGGGTGGAACTCGTCACCGAACTTGTATCCGGGGCCGCCGGTGCCGGTGCCGGTGGGGTCTCCACCCTGCAGCATGAAGCCCGAGATGACGCGGTGGAAGATCGCTCCGTCGTAGAACGGGCCCTCGGACGTGCCGGCGGCGTTCTTGGTGCTGTAGTCCTTCGTTCCCTGGGCGAGGCCGACGAAGTTCTCGACCGTCTTCGGCGCATGGTTGCCGAAGAGGGCGATGACGATGTCGCCGTGGTTCGTGTGCAGGGTCGCGGTCTGAGTCTGTAAAGGTGAGGTCACGTCTTCCATCGTGCCACTCGGTCGATATGGAACAGTGAACGGATGACGTCTACACCTGACACGGCAATAGCGAAGAAGGCTCTGGGCATCGCCCGCGACACCGCGTTGACGCTGGCGAAGGGGCCCGCAGCAACAGGATTCGTCGTCACCCGGAAGGGCGTCTCGATTCTCCGGTCCCGACGCGCCCAGCAACGCGCCGGTCGACCGTCCGTGCCCGCTCCCGCTCGGAAGGACCGTCGCCGCTTCGCAGCAGCTCGGCGCGCGGGGCTGGTCGGCTTGCTCGTTCTCGCGGGTGCCGGAGCTGTCGCGTTCTCGCGGGCCCGACGCACCGAGCTCCCGCCGCCGGCAGCGGAGCCGCCCAGCCTGGGCACCCCGGGGAGCAACGGCACTGCGAGCAGCAACGGCCACCACAGCGTCGACCGGTCACAGCAACCTCACAAGTAGGCGCGCGAGGTCCGCGACGTCCATACGTCGCGGCTGCGGGGTCCCCGGCACACCGGCGACGACGGCGGCGATGCCGCGTGCACTCGTCGAGCCGGGGACGAGGTAGTCGCCATGACCGCTGGTGCCGTCCGTCGGCAGGAGGACGGCATCGCTGCGTTCGCTCGGATCGGGCCCGAACCACCCGAGGTCGGCCACCGGATCCCACCGCGCCTCGGCCACGTACGGCGCGGGGATGTCCGGCGACGTGTCCTGCCACCCGGGTGATCCCATCAGTACGACGTCGTCGATCGGGGCACCTCGTCCGAAGGCTTCCGCCGCCAGCACCGTGCCGTAGGAGTGGGCGACGACGGTGACGACGGGAGCCTCGCTCCCGTGCCGACGGCCGTGCAGTCCGTCGAGCGCGCGCGCCAACGCGGGAGCACCCGTGGTAGCCGGTGTTCTCGATGCGACACTGCTGTCCGGATTCACCAGCTCCGAGTTCCATTGCGGTGCTTCATATCCCAACCACGAAATGCCGGCGACGACCGAGCCCGACATCGTGCCGGCCGCAGCGACGACGGCCGCAGCCTCGGCATCGTGATGCAGGAGGTCACCGTCGACCGTGGTGCCGGCGCCCGGAACGAAGACGGCCAGCCGATCGGCGGCGTCGACGTCACCGATCGACACGGCAGCCACCGTGCGACGGGGTCCCTCCTCGAAGTGGACCAACCGCCGACCGGGGAGTGCGAGCACGGTCGTCAGAGCGTCGATCGATGCCAGCCGAGCGCGTGTCTGCTCGAGACCGGCGTCGGCGTCGGTGAGGAGGCCGCCGAACAGCGAACGGTCGACCTCCGCCGCCAGACTCCTCTCGACCTCGACGAGGCCGGCGCGTGTTCGTTCCATACGGGCCCTGTTGACCGCGTCCAGGATCGCCGCTGGACCCGATGGCGCCGGCTCGGCGGGACCGACACCGTCAGCCTGCGCCCGAGCGAACTCGAGTGCGACGCGTGCATCGAGTTCCGACGCGGCACCCGTGTGGTCGTCCGGGTCCCACAGCGACAGTGACGCTCGATCGTCACCGGCGCGGGCGGCGACAGCCGCTGTCCGCCGCAGCGTCGCCACTGCGTCGTCCAGATCGTCGGCGAGCGCCGTGACGGCGGACCGCGCCGCGTCGGCAGCCTCACCGTCCCAGCCGTACAGTCCGCCGATCGACCGCACCCTGTCCGCCACTACGGCCAGCCGCACCCCGAATGCCACCAGAGTCGTGTGTCGGGTCCACATGTCGTCCGCATGCCACAGCACGCCCATACCGTCTCCCACCGCGTCGTCGTCGACGAGCAGTGCACAGCACGAACGATCCGACGCGTGCAGATTCATCCACAGGCTGTGGACAGCTCAGCGAGGATCTGCTGTAACCCCGGTGTCCTCGACGACAGCGCGCGGTACCGGGCGTGAGGTGCGCTCGACTCCGCGGCTCCGCTTCGCCTTGTACAACTCTGCATCCGCCGCGCGGTAGATCTCCGACCACTTCCGCACCGTCGGCATGCACACCATTCCGACGCTCCATTCCGCTGAGTGCGCGCGTCGGAGCCTGGCCAGTACCTCGGTCGCCTCGGCCTCGTCGGTCCCCGGCATGAACAACACGAACTCGTCGCCGCCCAGTCGGCCCAGGACGTCACCCTTGCGGAGCTGTCCCATCCAGGCGGCGGACACGCGCTCGAGAAGCACGTCTCCGGCGATGTGACCGTAGACGTCGTTGACGGTCTTGAAGTTGTCCAGATCGAGTACGGCCATGCTGACAGGCAGCCCCCGTGAGGCGTATCCGGGGAGAAGCTTCTCCACCCGCCCCTCGAGTCCCTGACGGTTCAGCAGACCCGTCAGCGCGTCACGGGACGCCGAGTGCCGCATGCGTCGGGCGTGCGAGCCGAAGAACTCCGCCCCCGCCACGATTCCCAGCGCCGTCAGCACGTAGGCGACCGCGGGCATCGAGGACGACGACGCCAGAGCCGCCGACACCATGGAGCCGACCGTCAGCACCGTCACCCACACCCAACCGCCGCGTTCGCTCCAGTAGCCCGCCAGCTGCATTCCCAGGAACATCGCCGACTGGCTGAGCAACAGGTACGCGACCGCACCGTCGGCGGTCAGGAACATGGCACACAGCGCAGCGACTGCACCGCCGGTCACGATGCCGAGCCGACCGGTATCGGTCGGGTGCGGGCCGAAGTACAGGAAAGCGGCTCCGCCCAACTGGGCGATACCGGCGAGCACCATGACGAGGGTTCCGCTCGTCGTTCCCGAGAACGGCACCGCGCCGGCGATGAAAAGAATGGACGTGAGCCCCAGATAGACGACCAGAGCGGTCGTCGCGTCGGTTCGTCGTCCGGAGTTCACACGTCGAGTATCGACGATAGGGAGCGTATGGGTGCACGAAGCGTTCTCCGACGGCGTCGTGACATGTACAGGAAACGACAACACCCTGCCTCGCGATGCGAGACAGGGTGTTGTGGTGACCGGTGTGGAGCCTAGGAGATTCGAACTCCTGACATCTGCCTTGCAAAGGCAGCGCTCTACCAACTGAGCTAAGGCCCCGGATCGGAATCGGGAAGCTCGTGCCATCGCTGACTCTCCACGCGCACTGCGCGAAGAACGACGACGAGAACTACCGACGCCACGAGCGCGGGGAGACCGAACTTCACAGATCTTCCTCCATCGCACTCGTTCGTGGGCCTAGGAGGACTTGAACCTCCGACCTCTTCCTTATCAGGGAAGCGCTCTAACCGCCTGAGCTATAGGCCCGCACTCGCCCTGCAACTCACTGTTTCCAGTGGTAGCCGGACCGAGGAACGAGATTACCGTACACCGGCGCCGAAGACCAAAACGCCGGTGTCCGGAGGTCAATCCCGATCGGCGAGCGTCACTTCCAGTCCGCCGACCAAGTCGGAGCACAGGTTGTAGATGAACGTGCCGATCGTCGTCAGCGCCGTGAAGAGAACGACGTTGATGAGACCGATGACCGCGGCGTATCCGAAAATCTGACCCGCCGACACCAGTCCCGACTCACCGGACGTGGCGACGATGTCGGAGAACGCATTGTTCAGTCGATCCCACACGCCCATGCCGTCGAGAACCATGTAGAGCAGCCCGACGGCCACCATCCACACGAAGAACAACGAGACGGAAATCACCAGGGACAGCTTCAACATCGACCACGGATCGATCTTGCGGATCTGCACCGTGGCCCGAAGCGGATCACCGGACCCGACAGGCTGTGCCACGGCGACCGGTGCCTGCCGCTCCGACCGCTGCTCCTCGTGCATCGGGTGCCGGACCGTCGAGAGGTCGGGCATGTCGGTGGGGAGGTCGTTGCGCGCGATGTTGCGCGTCGGACCGTCGATCACCGCAGCCTTCGCGGTGGCTTCGGCAGGCCGGGACTGACGAGGACGCTCCGGTGCCTTCTGACCGTCCACTGCTCGCGCGGCCGGCTGCACCGTGGTTCGGTTCGGCTCCTGCCGCGTCTGCTCGGGCCGCGTCTGATCCGAGCCCCGCGGGGGCAGGTTCGTCTGCGGTTGCCGCTGCGGCTCCGGCTGACGAGGCGGCTCGGGCTGACGCTGCTGAGGTGCACCGTCGGTTCGAGCCGGACGCGGACCCTGACGAGGCGCGTCCTGCGGAGCCGGTCGGGGCCCGTCCTGGGGACCCTGGCGGGGCGCGTCCTGGTGATTCGGCCGCGACCCGTCCTGCTCGACGGGCGGCCATGCGGCCGTCGGCGGCCGAGGGGCCGGGGGCTGGGCAGGGGACTGGGTCTGCGCCGGACGACCGTTACCGGCCGAACCTGGCTGTTCGGGAGTACTCACTCAGCTCATGACTCCTTGGATCCGTCGGCCTCGTCGAGCACGAGGTCCTCCGGCTCGTCCGCATTGCGTGCAATGGCCAGCAGGGTATCGCCTTCACCGAGGTTCATGAGGCGAACGCCCTTGGTCTGGCGGCCGGCCTTACGTACCTGACGCGCCGCGGTGCGGATCACACCGCCGCTCGAGGTGATGGCGTACAGCTCGTCGTCGTCGTCGGCGATGAGTGCGCCCACCAGCGTGCCACGGCGCGGGTCGTACTGAATTGTCAGCACGCCCTTGCCCCCGCGGCCCTGCGGCGGGTAGTCGTCCATGGCGGTGCGCTTGGCGTAGCCGCCCGACGTCGCGACCAGGAGGAACGTGCCCTCCCTGACGACGTTGAGCGAGAGCAGCCGGTCCTCACCGTTGAAGCGCATGCCCTGCACACCCGACGTGGCGCGGCCCATGGGACGCAGTACCTCGTCGGTGGCGGAGAAGCGGATCGACTGGCCCAGGGCGGACACGAGCAGCAGATCGTCGTCCGAGCTGCACAGCACGGCTCCGACCAGCTCGTCGTCGCCGCGGAGGTTGACCGCGACGATGCCGCCGGAACGGTTGGAGTCGAAGTCCGACAGCTTGGACTTCTTCACCAGGCCCGCCTTCGTCGCCAACACCAGGTACGGCGCGTCGTCGTAGGTCTTGATCTGGATGATCTGGGCGATGCGCTCGTCCGGCTGGAACGCGAGGAGATTCGCCACGTGCTGGCCACGTGCGGTGCGGTTCGCCTCCGGCAGTTCGTACGCCTTCGCGCGGTAGACACGGCCCTTCGTGGTGAAGAACAGGATCCAGTCGTGGGTGGAGCAGACGAAGAACTTGCTGACGATGTCGTCCTGCTTGAGCCCGGCCCCCTGCACACCCTTGCCGCCACGCTTCTGCGAGCGGTAGAGGTCGGTGCGTGTGCGCTTGGCGTAACCGGTCTCCGTGATGGTCACGACGACGTTCTCGCGAGCGATCAGGTCCTCGTCGTTGACGTCGCCGTCGGCGGCGATGATCCGGGTACGACGGTCGTCGCCGAACTTGTCGACGATCTCCTTCAGCTCGGACCGGACGATCTCGCGCTGGCGCTCGGGACGATCGAGGATGTCCTTGAGGTCGGCGATCTCGATCTCGATGGACGCCAACTCGTCGATGATCTTCTGACGTTCGAGGGCCGCGAGACGGCGCAGCTGCATCGCGAGGATCGCGTCGGCCTGGATCTGGTCGACGTCGAGCAGGTCCATCAGGCCCTGGCGAGCGACATCGGCATCGGCGGACCGACGGATCAGGGCGATGACCTCGTCGAGTGCATCGAGTGCCTTGACCAGTCCGCGCAGGATGTGTGCGCGTTCCTCGGCCTTGCGCAGCCGGTACCGGGTACGGCGGACGATGACATCGAGCTGATGGGTGACGTACAGCTTGATCATCTGGTCGATGCGCAGCGTGCGCGGAACGCCGTCGACGATGGAGAGCATGTTGGCGCCGAAACTGGTCTGCAGCTGGCTGTGCTTGTACAGGTTGTTCAGCACGACCTTCGCCACCGCGTCGCGGCGCAGCTTGATCACGATGCGCATACCGACTCGGTCCGAGGACTGATCCTCGATGTCCGAGATACCGGCGATGCGGCCGTCCTTCAGCTGCTCGGCGATCGAGGCGATCATGTTGTCCGGGTTCACCTGGAACGGGAGCTCGGTGACCACGATCTGGGTACCGCCGCGCTCACCCTCCTCGATGTCGACGACACCGCGCATGCGGATCGATCCGCGACCGGTGCGGTACGCGTCCTCGATGCCCTGCGATCCGACGATGAGGCCGTGGGTGGGGAAGTCGGGTCCCTTGATGCGCTCGATCATCGCCTCGAGGGCGACCTCGTCGCTCGCCTCGTAGTTCTCGAGCATCCAGTAGACGCCCTCGGCCAGTTCCCGAAGGTTGTGCGGCGGAACGTTGGTCGCCATGCCGACGGCGATACCACCGCTGCCGTTCGCGAGCAGGTTGGGGAACCGCGACGGGAGCACGGTGGGTTCGAGCGTGCGTCCGTCGTAGTTCGCGACGAAGTCGACGGTCTCTTCCTCGATGTCCGCCAGCATCTGCATCGCCAGCGGCGTCAGACGGCACTCGGTGTACCGCATGGCGGCCGGGCCGTCGTTGCCGCGGGAGCCGAAGTTGCCCTGTCCGTCCACCAACGGGTAACGGAGAGACCAGGGTTGGGCCATGCGGACAAGAGTGTCGTAGATCGAGCTGTCGCCGTGGGGGTGGTAGTTACCCATGGTCTCGGCGACCGGACGAGCCGACTTCACGTAGCCGCGGTCGGGGCGGTAGCCGTTGTCGAACATCGCGTACAGCACGCGACGGTGCACGGGCTTGAGGCCGTCACGGACCTCGGGCAGCGCGCGACCGACGATCACGCTCATCGCGTAGTCGATGTAGCTGTTCTGCATCTCCTGCTGGATGTCGACCAGCTCGATGCGATCGGACGTGGGTCCGTCTCCGCCGGACGGCGGCAGGGTGGTGTCGGTCATCGAAGAAGAAACCTTTCGTGCGTCGTCACCTGTGCGTCTCGATCATCGAGTCGCACAGGCGAATTCGCTATACGTCGAGGAAACGAACGTCCTTGGCATTACGGGTGATGAAGCTACGACGCGCCTCGACGTCCTCTCCCATGAGAATGGAGAAGAGTTCGTCGGCGGCTGCCGCGTCGTCCAACGTCACCTGACGCAGGACACGCACGCTCGGATCCATCGTGGTCTCCCACAGTTCCTTGGCATTCATCTCGCCGAGGCCTTTGTAGCGTTGGATGCCGTCGTCCTTGTTGATCTTCTTGCCGGCCGCGAGACCGGCTTCGATCAGGCCGTCGCGCTCACGGTCGGAGTACGCGAACTCGGGATCCGATCCGCGCTGCCACTTGAGCTTGTACAGCGGCGGCATGGCCAGGTACACGTATCCGTGCTCGACCAGGGGGCGCATGAACCGGAACAACAGGGTGAGAAGGAGAGTCGAGATGTGCTGGCCATCCACGTCGGCGTCGGCCATCAGGACGATCTTGTGGTACCGGATCTTCGCGATGTCGAACTCGTCGTGGATTCCGGTGCCGAACGCGGTGATGATCGACTGGACTTCCGTGTTCTTCAGAACGCGGTCGATGCGAGCCTTCTCGACGTTGATGATCTTGCCGCGCAACGGAAGAATCGCCTGGTACATCGAATCGCGCCCGGACTTGGCGGAACCGCCGGCCGAGTCGCCCTCCACGATGTAGATCTCGCACTTGGACGGATCGTTGGAACGGCAGTCGGCAAGCTTGCCGGGCAGACCACCGATATCGGTGGCGCTCTTGCGGCGCACCAGGTCTCGTGCGCGACGAGCGGCGGTACGTGCCTGCATCGACGCGACAGCCTTCGAGATGATCAGCTTGGCCTCGGCGGGATTGGCTTCGAACCAGTGTGTGAGGTGCTCACCGGCGGCCTTCTGCACAAAGGACTTCACCTCGGTGTTGCCCAGCTTGGTCTTGGTCTGACCCTCGAACTGCGGCTCACCGACCTTGACGGAGATGATGGCGGCGAGACCTTCACGGATGTCGTCACCCGTCATGTCACCGTCCTTCTCCTTGATGAGCTTCTTCTCCTTGGCGTACTTCTTGACCACGTTGGTCAGAGCCGATCGGAAGCCCTCTTCGTGGGTGCCACCCTCGTGCGTGTTGATGGTGTTGGCGAACGTGTGAACCGACTCCGCGTACGTCGAGTTCCACTGCATCGCGACCTCGAGCTCATGGCCCGGGCCCTTCGCGGCGAAACCGATGACCGACGGGTGCTGCGGCGTCTTCGCGCGGTTGATGTACTTGACGTAGTCCTCGAGGCCACCGGGGTAGTGGTAGGTCTTCGTCTTGATCTTCGGGGTCGAGCCGGACTCGTCCTCGTTCTTCGGGACCTCCGCCAGCTCGCTCTCCGACGCCTCGTCCGCGATGCGTTCGATGTCCGACGCGCGCTCGTCGGTGAGCTTGATGGTCAGTCCCTTGTTCAGGAACGCCATCTCCTGCAGTCGCCGGGCGACCGTGTCGAACTTGAAGACCGTCTTCTCGAAGATGTTCGCGTCGGGCCAGAACGAGATCGACGTGCCCGTTCGCTTGGTGGGCTGACCCTTGATCAGCTCACCGGGGACGGACATCGTGTACGTCTGCTCCCAGTGGAATCCGTCGTTGTCGACCTCGGCGAGCAGGCGCGTCGACAAGGCATTGACCACGGAGATACCGACGCCGTGCAGACCGCCGGACACCGCGTAGGAGTCCGAGTCGAACTTGCCGCCGGCGTGCAGCTGGGTCATGACGACCTCGATGGTGGGGACACCCGAGGCGTGCATGCCGACAGGGATACCGCGGCCGTCGTCGATCACCCGGACACCACCGTCCGCGAGCAACGTGACGTCGACGGTGGTGGCATGGCCGGCCATCGCCTCGTCGACCGAGTTGTCCACGACCTCCCAGATGAGGTGGTGCAGACCACGCTCTCCGGTCGAGCCGATGTACATACCGGGCCGCTTGCGTACCGCCTCGAGTCCTTCGAGAACGGTGATGGACGATGCGTCGTACTCCTTGGGCTTGTCGCCCTTGCCTGAGTTCCGGTCAGCCACTTTTCCGGTGTGCTCCTTCTCGCCTCGAACGCCCGCGCTCGCCGGAACCGGAGAGACGGGATGAGGACCTCGACCCACGTGCCAGCACGCGATCGTCGGTCTTTACCCGCCCATCCTACCGGTACGGACGACCTCGGGCCTCATGTCCACGCCCGAAACGGCCCCTCATTGCGTCGGAGACGGACTTTTCTCGGTTCCCGCGACAGAATTCGTGGGTGAAATCGCCACAGGCCACATCAGAGATCGAGCGTCAGCTGCTCACCCGCCGACCGGGACACACAGATCAACATGTGGTCGGCCCGCTCGTCGTCGCTGAGTCGACGGTCGCGATGCTCCGGAACCCCGGCGAGAACGCGAACCTTGCACGTTCCGCAGAATCCCTGTCGGCAGGAGTACGGCACACCCGGACGGACACGGCGCACGGCATCGAGGGCCGTCTCGTCGGATGCGACGTCCACGACGGTGCCCGTGCGCGCGAGCTCCACGGAGAACGATTCGCCGGCCACGACGGGAGGCGCCGAGAAGCGTTCGTAGTGCAGACGCGTCGCCGACGTCGCGGTGATTCCCTCGCGGACCACCGCGATCATCGGGGGCGGACCACAGCAGTACACCGACCCACCGTCGGGTGCATCCCTCAGCAGATCGGCAGCGCCCGGCAATCCGTCGACGGCGTCGGTACGCACCGTCACACGGTCCTGCTCCCACGTCGACACCTCGTCGAGGAACGGCATCGATTCGGTCGTGCGGCCGCTGTAGACGAGGTGCCAGTCCATGCCGACCTCGCGCGCCTTGCGGATCATGGGGATGATCGCCGTCATGCCGATGCCGCCGGCCACGAAGAGAGCCGAACCCGAGGCCACGAACGGAAAAGCGTTGCGGGGACCGGTGATCGAGACACGGTCACCCACCTCGAGCGCGTGCATCTCGACCGATCCACCGCCGCCGTCCGGAACCAGCCGGACAGCGATCGAGTACGCGTCGGTCTCCCGCGGGTCGCCGCACAGTGAATATTGGCGACGCCGTCCCGACGGCAATTCGACGTCGAGGTGACTACCCGCACGCCACGGCGGAACATCGGCACCGTCCGCGCGCCGGAACGTCAGACCGACCACGTTCTCGTCGACACAGATCGCCATCTTCTCCGACACGACCATGTCGAGAGTGCGCACCTGCACCGGCGCCGCTCGCGCTTTGTACTCGGAGTGGTCGAGGATCGCGAACATCTTGTCCAGACCGTCGGTGATCTGGGCGAGCATCTCGTCCATACCTCCGCGACCGTGCAGATCCTCGGGGATCGTGCGCGATGCGCGGTACTCACGGACGGCCTCCATGGCCCGTCCGAATCTGCGCTGTCCCATCAGACCGATGCTGCCCTCGTCGCCGGGGACGATGCGAGGTAGGCCACCGCCAAGGACGTCGACCCCTCCTTGGACGGGTGGTAGTCCTTCCGCAGATACCGCACCGACGCCTTTCCGACGGCCTTCGCCGTGGGGAACAATCCGCGCTGTGTGACAGCCCTGACCTGCTTCAGCGTGTACTTGCGCTGCTCGTCGCTCAGAGTGGGGTCGTTCTTCATGAGGAAGCTGAGCCCACGGCCCCACATGACGACCACGGTCGGCGCCACGAGGACGTACGTGCGGATACGCCGGAAACGACGGGTGTCGAAGTACTGGAGGACGTCGTACGCGACGGCGCGATGCTCGACTTCCTCGGCGCCGTGCCACCGGACCAGATCGAGCATCCGCGGATCGACGTCCGCGCGGTCCAGCCCCTTCTCGGTGAGAACCCACATGCCGAGAAAGGACGTCAGGTGCTCGATGGCGGCGATCAGCGACAGGCGTTCCACCAGGCTGTTCTTCGTGTCCGTCGAGCGCTTGTCCAGCGCGATCCGGAACACGTACTCCATCTGCTTCACGTAGGGCGAGGGATCGAGGCCCTGGTCCTTCAGAAACGTGTGGATGCCCGTGTGGGCCTGGGCGTGCATCGCTTCCTGCCCGATGAAACCGATGACGTCGGCGCGCAGCTTCTCGTCGTGGATCAGCGGCAACGCTTCCTTGAACACGCGCACGAACCATTCCTCGCCCTCGGGGAGGAAGAGGTGCATCACGTTCATCAGGTGCGTGGCCAGCGGATCGTCGTCCATGTAGTGCATGCGCATGGAGTCCCAGTCGAACGAGACGTCGCGTGCTTGCAGAACTACAGGTCCCGGGTCGTCGTGCGTCACAGTCTCCCTCTCGTTCGGTGAACCTTCGATCATTCGCCGCCGGTCGCTCCGATGGATCGGGTTGGCACCGAAAAAATCCGTAGGTACGCCGACGTCCGGGTTATCCGACCGATCCCTCGGAGATCGACGCTACGCACTCACGCCGATGTGATCAACACCCGTTGAGGTCATCCGTACGTATCCCTGGGTCCTCGACCGGACACGTGGCGTTCGCCCTTCCGCCAACTGGGGGCGGCCGGACCGGTGATACGTAGGGACGTCACGACACCGTGCCCTACCGATGCCGCGATCTTGGCGATGATCTGGGATTGCAGCAGACGAAGTTGCGTCGCCCACGCCGTCGACTCGGCCGACACGGACAGAACGCCCTCGCGCACGGAGACCGCACTGGTGTGTGCGGCGATGTCCTCCCCCACGACCTGACTCCACCTGCCGAGCACTGTTCCCTCGTCGACCTTGGCCGACCATCCGCGCGACTTGGCCAACGATTTCGCCAACGACCCGAGCGCCTGCGGATCACGGTCGTCGGGCCGCGACCCCGACCAGGTGCGGGACCGACGCGGCCGACGCTGAGTCGACGCGCGTCCTTGACCGACAGCCTTACCGTTGGCCTTCGCCGCGGCGCGTGCGTTCTCCAGCGCTCGACGCGCGATGTCCGCTCCCCGCAGGGGTGGTTCGTCCGCACCCCCGGCGAACGGCACCGCCGCGTCGTCGTCGGTCATCGCTCGCCCCCTTCCGCTGTGTCGTCGCCAGTATGGATCGGTACTCCGACATCCACCGAGGTGTCGTCGAACTCCGTCAGCTCGGAGGCTCGCGCCTGCTCGGTATCGTGTGCGCGCACGTCCAAGCGTCTCGCGGCAAGCTCGGGCGGAACGTCCTCCGCGACGGCCGCGGTGACGAGGACCTGCTCGGCGGTCACGGCGACACCGGCCAGGGCGGTACGCCGAGCTCGATCGAGTTCGGCGAACACGTCGTCGAGGAGAAGTACCGGATCCGACCCCTCGCCACGGAGAAGCTCGAAGGACCCGAGCCGCAACGACAGCGCGAACGACCACGACTCCCCATGGCTGGCAAAGCCTTTCGCCGGATCGGTACCCAGTGTCAGATCCAGATCGTCGCGATGCGGACCCACCAGAGTCACCCCACGATCTATCTCGCGCGAGCGCACCACCGAGAGTTGTTGCAGGAAAGCAGCTTCCAGTACCTCGATGTCATCGGGCTCTTCGGCGCGCGTCGTCTCGAGAATCTCCGGCGGCATCGACTCGCCGATACTGCAGCGGTAGTCGATCCGCGCCGGCCGCGACGACGGGGCGATACTGCCGTACGACGCGGCCACGTACGGCCCGACGTCGCGTACAGCCCGGATGCGATGACCGATGATCTCCGCACCAAATGCCGCGAGTTGCGCGTCCCAGACCTCGAGGGTGGCCAGTGCGTTGGCCCCGTCCGTCGACGACGACCCACGTCTCAGCGCCCCGCCACCGGTCTTGAGCAAGGCCGACCGCTGACGCAGGACCCTGTCGTAATCGGCTCGCACGGCGGCCATTCGGGGTGATCGGGCGACGATCAGCTCGTCGAGATAGCGTCGTCGATCGCTCGGATCTCCCCGCACCATCGACAAGTCCTCGGGCGCGAACAGCACGGTGTTCAGGATTCCCAGGACGTCCCGCGGACGACGTGCCGGTGAGGTATTGATGCGTGCGCGGTTGGCCCTGCCGTCGTTGATCTCGACGTCCACCGTGAGTTCTCGGCCGTCGTTCACCACCGTCGCACGCACCAGCGCCCGCTCGGCACCCGTCCTGATCAACGGCGCATCTCCCGAGACGCGATGCGACGACAACGTCGCGATATATCCCAATGCCTCGAGGATGTTGGTCTTCCCGTGGCCGTTGGGGCCCACGAACACCGTGGCCCCCGGACGCAGGTCGACCGAAAGTTGCTGCCAGGAACGGAAATCGACCAGGGTCGCCGAGCGGACGAACACTTACGCCCCGGTGCTCTCCGTGTTGGGCGCACGTTGCACGGCGTGACCGCCGAACTGGTTACGCAGAGCGGAGACGGCCTTCATCGCCGGCGAGTCCACCTGACGCGAGGCGAATCGTGCGAACAGTGCGGCCGAGATGACCGGCGCGGGAACGGAATGCCGGATCGCTTCCTCGACAGTCCACCGACCCTCGCCCGAGTCCTGCGTGAACCCGGAGATGTCGGTGAACCCCGGATCCTCCTGCAACGCCTTGACGAGCAGATCGAGCAGCCACGAGCGGACGACGGTGCCCTTGGTCCACGCTCGCACCACACCGGTGACGTCCTCGATGAGGTCCTCGGCGGCGAGCAGTTCGTATCCTTCGGCGTACGCGTGCATGAGCCCGTACTCGATACCGTTGTGCACCATCTTCGCGTAGTGACCCGCACCGACGGGTCCGGCGTGGACGAAGCCGTCCGCACGCTCACCTTCGGGACGCAGCGCGTCGAACAGCGGCATCGCTCGTTCGACGTCCGCCGCGGCACCGCCGACCATGAGGCCGTACCCGTTCTCGAGCCCCCAGACGCCGCCCGACACGCCGGCGTCGATGTAGCCGATTCCCTTGGCTGCCAACAGTTCCGCGTGCACGGCGTCGTCCGTGAAGCGCGAGTTCCCTCCGTCGATGACCAGGTCACCTTCCGAGAGGACCTCCGAGAGACTGGTGACGGTGTCGCGCGTGACGGGACCCGACGGAACCATGACCCACACGATGCGCGGAGCGGGGAGTGCCTCGGCGAGAGCCTGGAGCGACTCGACGTCGGTGACCTCTGGACGGGGGTCGTATCCGGTGACCTCGATGTCATGGCGCCGCAGGCGCTCACGCATGTTGAAGCCCATCTTTCCCAGACCGATCAGACCGATGTTCATACGTGGCTTCCTTTCGATGGACGAACGCGGATGCTCCCCGAAACGGACCGACGGAGAAGAATCAGCCCGGGAGGCGAACCGGCATCAGCAGGTAGGTGTACGCACTGCGGGGAGCGGTGAAGGTACCCGTCTCGTCGGCTTCGAGTTCGTCCTCGCCCGCCGGTCGCAGAACAGCCGGCCGACTGGGTGTGGTGAAACCGAACGACACCCGCTCCGTGTGCAGTGAGTTCAACCCGTCGATGAGGTACCCCGGATTGAACGCGATCACCAGCGCCTCGCCCTGGAAGTTGGCCTCTATGGACTCCTCGGCCTTACCGGCGTCGTCGCCGCCGGCGGAGAGGGTGACGGTGTCGGCGGCGAACTCGAGACGCACCTGCGCTCCGCGCTCGGCGAGCAGGGCTACACGCTTGATGGCCTCGAGCAGCGGTGCGATGGGAACGGTCGCCACCGCGGTGTGCTCGGACGGCAGCAACTGTCGGAACTTGGGGAACTCGGCGTCGAGCAGACGTGTCGTGGTGCGCCGACCGTCGCTCACGATGCCCAGAAGACCGTCGTTGCCGATGTGGGACGCCGAGCCGAGAGCCAGCTCGACGGCCGACTCCGCGCCTCCACCAATGGTTTTCGCGGATTCGGAGAGTGTCTTGGCGGGAATGAGCACCGCGGCGGCCGTGCCTGCGGATGCGGGGGTCCAGTCCAACTCGCGCACGGCGAGGCGGAAGCGATCGGTGGCCGCGAGGACGACGGAGTCCCCGTCGATCTCCATGCGGATACCCGTCAGCATCGGGAGAGTGTCGTCCTTACCGGCGGCGATGGCGACCTGACCGATGGCCTCGGCGAACAATTCGACCGGGATGGTGCCGGTCTGCGAGGGGAGCTCCGGGAGCTGCGGGTAGTCCTCGACCGGCATCGTCGGGAGCGAGAACTTCGCGCTGCCGCAGGTGATGAGAACTTTGGTGCCGTCGACGGAGACGTCGACCGGCTTGTTCGGCAGCGAACGCGTGATGTCGGCGAGCAACTTGCCGGACACGAGGACCTGGCCGCCGCCGGCGACCTCGACGGGGACGCGAACCTGCGCCGAGACCTCGTAGTCGAAGCCGGAGACCGTCAGGCCGGAGTCGTCGACGGACAACAACACGCCACCGAGAACAGGAACCGCGGGCCGGGACGGGAGCGATCGAGCCACCCAGGCCACCGAATCGGAGAAATCTTCTCGAGCAACTCGAAACTTCACACTGCCAAGCTCCATCGCCCGGTTGATCCTCTCGCTGACCTGCTCCACACGAGTCGGTGGGCAAACCACACCGTATGCCCTCGAGGGCGCGCTGAAAAGTCGGGCCACCCTCGATCCGGGACCGGGGCGGAGGGTTGTGAATGGATCTGTCCCCACCCTGTTTTCAAAAGGATCTTCTTGGATAGAGATACAAGCAACAGTCATAGGTCCTGTGGAATCTGTGGATCGAGTATGTCCGGTGCTGGTGGTACGGCGTGGCGGCTCGAGGATGAACCCGGGCATCGATGACCGGTTCGACGGGGTGGCATGTGGACGAACGGTGGACTGTGCGCGAACTACACGTTTCATCCCCGGGGTATCCACGTTATTCACACAGTTGTCCACAGGTGTGTATCGAGCCGAATCGGGTGTTCGTCGAGTGGAAATCCGACTGCCGCCGGAAACGAGAACGGCCGCCCGGAGCCCACGAGGGGCGTCCGGACGGCCGTGATCGGTCACCGAGATCAGCGCTTGGAGCGCTGCTTGACCCTTGCGGTCAGTTCCTGAACCTGGTTGTACGTGCGATGCCGCTCGGCCATCTCCTTGCGGATCTTCTTGTCGGCATACATCACGGTCGTGTGGTCGCGGCCGAACGTCTGTCCGATCTTCGGCAGGGAGAGATCGGTCAGCTCACGGCACAGGTACATCGCGATCTGCCGGGCTTGCGCCAGTGCGCGCGCCTTGCCGGGCCCGCACAGCTCGTCTATCGATGTGTCGAAGTACTCGGCCGTGACGGCCATGATCGTGGCAGCGGTGATCTCGAGGCCTGAGGAGTCGGGCATCAGGTCACGCAGCACGGCTTCGGCCAGCGCCGTGTCGAGCGTGTGGCCGTTGAGTGACGCGAACGCCGTCACACGGATCAGCGCACCCTCGAGTTCACGGATGTTCCGCTCGATACGACTGGCGATCAGCTCGAGCACCTCGTGCGGCACGTCCAGGCGATCCATCTGCGCCTTCTTGCTCAGGATCGCGATGCGCGTCTCGAGTTCCGGCGGCTGGACGTCGGTGATGAGGCCCCACTCGAAGCGGGTACGCAAACGTTCCTCGAGGGTCGCCAGCTGCTTGGGCGGGCGGTCCGAGGAGACCACGATCTGCTTGTTGGCGTTGTGGAGCGTGTTGAAGGTATGGAAGAACTCCTCCTGGATGCCTTCCTTGCCCTCGATGAACTGGATGTCGTCGACCAGCAGCACGTCCGTCTCGCGGTAGCGGCGCTTGAACGCGACCTTGCGGTCGTCTCGGAGGCTGTTGATGAAGTCGTTCGTGAATTCCTCGGTCGAGACGTACTTGACGCGCATCCCCGGGAAGAGACGCTGGGCGTAATGGCCTGCAGCGTGCAGCAGGTGGGTCTTTCCCAGGCCGGATGCTCCCCAGACGAACAACGGGTTGTACGCACGGGCGGGGGCCTCGGCGATGGCGACGGCGGCGGCATGGGCAAAACGATTGGACGCCCCGATGACGAACGTGTCGAAGGTGTACTTCGCATTCAGGCTCGTGCTGCCCGTCGGGATCGACGTGGACCGTGGAGGAACTGTGTAGGACGTCGGCCACGAGTTCTGCACGCTGGTCAGCGCGTCGCGGTCGTCGTCGACTTCCTCGTGGTCTCCGTAGTCGCTGCTTTCCGAGTCGGACGGTTCGCCGGCCGTCGACTCCGTCAGCAGCCGTCGCCGGTAGACGGGTGCACTGTGGGTCACCTCGGGTTTGCGGTCGGTCTCGATATCCACGGCGACGGCGTCCGGAACCTCGGCGTTGGGCGCCAGACGGACTCCGAGTCCTTCGACGGGTTGATCGAGATGCCGTCCGAGCGACGCCAGAATCGGTTCTCGCAGGCCCCGCTCGACCGCTTCCTGCGCGATCGAGGACGGGACCGACAGCAGGGCGAAACCTTGCGCCAGAGTGATGGGACGTACGAGAGCGAGCCATGCCTTCTGTGCGCGGGACAGAGATGCACCCGAGTTCGATTCGGCAGTCAACTCTGCGACGACCGTCGGCCACACTGCGGCCAACACGTCCGGATCGTCCTCCACGGTGCCTCCGATCGGGCCGTGGACGGTGCCTCGGCCGAAGTTCGCCGGCAGTCCCCACGGGCCCTGTCCGACGAGTCGAATATGCCACCCGACCTGTGTTTCCACATAATTATCCACAGCTGTGGACAAACGACATCGGTGTAGCTCCACGGCGGGTTCCCGACAGTCGATCCGACAGCGTGACGCTCTGACCTGCAGGTTCGTCGCGTCTCGTCGTCAGGCCTCGACGGGAGGGCGGACAGCGGACATGCGTGCAGGCAGTCGTCCCTGTGGAGAAAGGGTGACCGGCGGCGGAGTGCACGGACCCCGGGTCCGTGAACTCGTCAGCAGCGAAGCTAGCAGGATCAGTGAGTCGTAACAAGACGAACGGTTCCGTCGGTGGTCCGGACGGCGAGGCCCGTCCGTGGCGTGTCGTGCGTGCGCCGCGGCGTCCGGTGAGGTAGCGCAGTTTGACCTCGTTCGACGGCGTCAGTACCCTCGAACGGTCACCTGCAGCATGTGCGCGGGACGGTTGTGCCGTCCTCCTCTTGCGCGGGAGTCCACACACTCGAGTTCGCCGAACTCGCGACCACCAGCACACACCGGTACGTCGTCACGACTGCCGATATCTTCGAGGAGTACCACCGTGGCCAAGGGCAAGCGGACGTTCCAGCCGAACAACCGTCGTCGTGCACGCGTGCACGGCTTCCGTCTGCGTATGCGGACGCGTGCCGGTCGCGCGATCGTGTCCGCACGTCGCGGCAAGGGCCGCGCGTCGCTGACTGCCTGACAGTTCTTCCTACCTGGACGCGCGGTGCTTCCCGAGCAGCATCGGCTGCACCGCACGTCCGAGTTCCAGAACGCTGTCCGCCGCGGTCGCCGAACCGGCCGACACGACGTCGTCGTCCACCTGTATGCGCGGGACGACACGACGTCGTTGGAGTCGCCGATCGGCGCTCGGTTCGGACTGGTCGTGAGTAAAGCAGTGGGGCCGGCGGTGACTCGACACAGAGTCGCACGCCGGCTTCGTCATATCTGCAGCTCGGTACTTCCTGTCGTGTCCAAGGACGTCGACGTCGTACTTCGCGCACTTCCCGGTGCTGCCGTCGCAACGTCGTCGGACCTCGAGCGCCAGGTGGTGTCGAGCCTGCGTCGACTCGGAGCACTACCCGCCATGAATTCCTCTCCCCCGGTCCCCTCCGAGAGCAACGCTGCCTCGGCCAGGTCCGTGACGGGATGACGGGATCGGCGAGGCACATGGCGAAGCGGGTGATCGCGTCACCTGCCCGGCTGGCCATCTTCGTGATCGACCTCTACCGCACGTATGTGTCCCCGATGCGGATGCCCACCTGCCGGTTCACACCGACATGCAGCGAGTACGCCGTCGATGCGCTGCGCTCACGCGGCCTGGTCGTCGGCACAGTTCTCGCCGTGGTTCGACTCCTCAAGTGCGCGCCCTGGCACCCTGGAGGATGGGACCCGGTTCCACCGCGTCGCCGCGATGCGACCGAACACGCTTCCCCGCAGTCTCATGACCCCGTGAGGGTGAACCAACAGAGGAGTACATAGAGCCGTGCTCGACTTCATCTATTACCCGGTATCCGGAATTCTCTGGGTCTGGCACAAAGTGTTCGGTGCCGTTCTCGGCGCGGACAGCGGTTTCGCGTGGGCGTTGTCGGTGGTGTTCCTCGTCTTCACGCTCCGGCTGATTCTCTACAAGCCCTTCGTCAAGCAGGTCCGCACGACGCGACAGATGCAGGAGCTGCAGCCGCAGATCAAGGCACTGCAGAAGAAGTACGGCAAGGACCGTCAGAAGCTTGCCGTCGAGATGCAGAAGCTCCAGAAGGAGCACGGCTTCAATCCGATCATGGGTTGCCTCCCCGTGTTGGCGCAGGCACCGGTCTTCATCGGCCTGTTCCATGTGCTCCGGTCCTTCAACCGCACCGGTACCGGTATCGGTCAGCTGGGTCTGACCCCCGAGGTCAACGCCGAGACGCCGAACTACTTCTTCAGCGTCGAGGACGTGCAGTCCTTCCTGTCGGCGCGACTGTTCGGTGCGCCCATCTCGGCGGCCATCACGTCACCCGAGTCACAGCTGCGCGCGTTCGAGCCGTTCGGTGGCATCCCGTCGATCGGGCCCATCATCGCGGTCTCCGTTCCGCTGATGATCATCGCCAGCATCGCGACGCACCTGAACTCGCGTGCATCCGTCGCTCGCCAGAGCGAGGCGGCCGCAGCCAACCCTCAGTCCGCGATCATGAACAAGCTCGCGCTGTACGTCTTCCCCCTCGGTGTGCTCGTCGGTGGCCCGTTCCTCCCCGTGGCCATCCTTCTGTACTGGGTGAGCAACAACATGTGGACGTACGGCCAGCAGCACCTCGTCTTCGGCAAGATCGACAAGGAAGAGGCGGCGAAGAAGGAAGCTGCCCTCGAGCGTCGCAACGACAATGCACCCAAGCCCGGCGCTCGTCCTGACGCGCTGAAGAAGAAGCCGGCGCCCGGAGCCAAGCCGACGCGTACGGCCGGCGCCGAGTCGCCCGTGGAGTCGACGGCCGATTCGGACGCCCAGCCGACGGTCGGGGACAGCACGTCGAACGGCGTGGCCAAGCCGCGGAAGAAGAAGGCACCTCCCGGCAAGGTCCGACCCAAGCAGCAGCGACGCCGGTGATCTCCGGATCACGCTCGGCGATACTCTCGAACATCTGAAGCGACCGAAGTGCGGACGGAAATGGACGACAACGTGACCATCGATTCGAAGACAGACGACAAGGACGTTCCGGCGGTGGAATCCGACGAAGCGGTGACGACGGCGGATGCCGGTGACTCGGTCGACTCCGAGACGGTTGCTCCTCTCGATGACGAGGACGACACCGACTACCTCGTCGAAGAGGGCGAAATCGCGGGGGACTACCTGGAGCAGCTTCTCGACGTCCTCGACTTCGACGGCGACATCGATCTGGACGTCGAGGGTGACCGCGCTGTCGTCAGCATCGACGGAGGCAAGGATCTCAACAAGCTCGTCGGGCGACAGGGCGAGGTTCTCGACGCTTTGCAGGAGTTGACTCGGCTGGCCGTACAGCAGTCCACCGGTGAGCGGAGCAAGCTGATGCTCGACGTTGCGGGGTGGCGTGCCGGACGTCGCGAGGAACTGACTCGGCTCGGTACCCAGGCCGCCGCTCGGGTAGCGGAGACAGGTGAGCGTGAGCCGCTCGACCCGATGACTCCGTTCGAGCGCAAGATCGTCCACGACGCCGTTGCGGCTGTGGCCGGCGTGACGAGTGAGAGCGAAGGCGTCGAGCCGAACCGACACGTGGTCGTCGTCAAGGAGTGACCTTCGTACATCCGCACGACACAAGGGACGCGATCGATGATCGCGTCCCTTTGTCATGTGTGGACTGCGATGTCCGAGCGAATCACTACACTTCTGGTCGCACCGGATCGGTGCCGCACGTGAATTACACCAGTGTGGTTTATGGCGTCCTCGGGCGTCGCGAGAGGATGTTTCACGTGGAACACGAAACCCAGCCGGACTCCTCGTGGATCGACGGTGCCCTCGTTCGGGTGTTCGGCGACCGTGTCGAGTTGGCACAGCGCTATCACGCATCGTTGAGCACGGACGGCGTCGAACGTGGACTGATCGGGCCGCGCGAGGTCCCCCGGCTGTGGGAACGACACCTTCTCAACTGTGCCGTCGTAGGTGAGTTGATTCCCGACGGGGCAAGTGTTGTCGACGTCGGTAGCGGTGCCGGACTTCCCGGAATCCCGCTCGCGATTGCCCGGCCTGATCTGACGATCTTCTTGGTGGAGCCACTCCTTCGCCGGACGGTGTACCTGGCAGAGATCGTCGAGGCGCTCGGTCTGAGCGTGACCGTTGTTCGTGGCCGCGCCGAGCAACCCGGTGTGATCAAGGAAGCCGGCGGCTGCGATGTGGTGACCTCGCGCGCTGTGGCGCCGTTGGAGAAATTGGCCCGTTGGTCCCTGCCCCTCGTCCACGAACGCGGTGTGATGCTCGCTCTGAAGGGCAGTACCGCCCAGGAGGAGATCGACAGAGACAAGGGAACCTTGACGCGCATCGGTGCGAAGAATCTCGAGGTCCTGCAGTGCGGTCAGGACGTTGTTCCGACACCGACTATCGTTGTGCGCGCAGAGCGAGCCGTGCGTGGTGCGCGAGTCCCCAAGTTCGCTGCCGGATCACGCTGAGCGTCCGTGCGTCGCGGCTCGTCCATTCTTGAAGGAGTAGTACATGTCGGGTGAATCCGGATCCTCTGTTTCACGTGAAACAGGATCGGCCGGCGTTTCACGTGAAACACCGAGCGCATCGGACTCGTACGGGTACTCCCCCATGACGTCCGATGACACACCGATCGGCGCCGCGGCTCAACGCGCCAGTCAGGTTCTGCACCCGGGAGGGGTCGCGCTGCCGAAGCCGCCTGTTCGGCGAGTACTCACCATCGCAAACCAGAAGGGTGGCGTCGGCAAGACGACCACCGCGGTGAACCTGGCGGCTGCTCTGGCCATCCAGGGATTGTCTGTCCTCGTCGTGGATCTGGATCCTCAGGGCAATGCATCGACGGCGCTCGGTGCGGTGCACACGTCGGGCACCCCCTCGAGTTACGAACTGCTCCTGGGCGAGATCACGGCCGTCGACGCCATCCAACGCAGTCCGAAGAACGACCGCTTGATGTGTATCCCGGCAACGATCGACCTCGCGGGTGCCGAGATCGAGCTCGTGTCGATGGTGGCTCGGGAAGGACGGCTGAAGACAGCGCTGTCCAGTGCTGCACTCGACGACCTGCAGATCGACTTCGTCCTCATCGACTGCCCGCCGTCCCTCGGCCTGCTGACCGTCAACGCCATGGTTGCGGCAACGGAAGTTCTGATTCCGATCCAGTGCGAGTACTACGCGCTCGAGGGCGTGGGCCAACTGCTCCGGAACATCGAGCTGGTGCAGGCACATCTCAATCCCCTGCTCCATGTCTCCACGGTGATCCTGACGATGTACGACGGTCGTACGAAGCTCGCGGATCAGGTGGCCGACGAGGTTCGGCGCCACTTCGGTGGTGCAGTACTGAAGTCGGTGATTCCTCGCAGCGTCAAGGTGTCTGAAGCACCCGGCTTCGGAATGACGGTGATCGACTACGACCCGGGTTCACGTGGAGCGATGTCGTACCTCGATGCCGGCCGTGAGATGGCTGCACGAAGTGCCGACATGAACGCTGCGAAGGATGGACAGGCATGAGCCAGACACGCAAGGGTGGGTTGGGACGAGGCCTCGCAGCTCTCATTCCCACCTCCCCGGGCCAGGGATCGGGTCTGGGATCAGCGGCTGCTGACGTTGTGATCGGTGGTGATCCGAGTGTCGCCACAGCGCCGACACCGACTGCACCCGAGTTGACTGCGGACGATCTCGCCCCTGCCGGTGCGGTGTATCGCGAGATCGCACCCAGTAAGATCGAGCCGAATCCGAAGCAACCTCGGACGGTCTTCGAGCAGGAAGCTCTGGACGAACTCGTCCACTCGATTCGCGAGTTCGGGCTGATGCAACCCATCGTGGTGCGGGAAGTCGGGCCCGATCGCTATCAGTTGGTCATGGGTGAGCGCCGATGGCGAGCGAGCCAGGAGGCCGGCCTCGAGGCAATCCCTGCCATCGTTCGCGAGACCGCGGACGACACCCTTCTTCGCGACGCGCTGCTGGAGAACATCCATCGTGTGCAACTGAACCCTCTCGAAGAGGCCGCGGCGTATCAGCAGTTGCTCGAAGAATTCGACGTCACCCACGAGCAGTTGGCCACTCGATTGGGTCGCTCGAGGCCCGTCATCACCAACATGATCCGACTCCTCCGACTGCCGATTCCGGTCCAACGACGGGTCGCTGCCGGTGTGTTGTCGGCGGGACATGCCCGAGCACTGCTGTCCCTCGACGCAGGCGCCGACGCGCAGGAGGAACTGGCCAAGCGCATCGTGGCCGAGGGTCTGTCGGTACGGGCGACCGAAGAAGCGGTGACCCTGGCCAACCGCCAGGAGCCGAGCGCTCCCGGTCCCGCACCGCGGCGCAAGCCGATCCAGATGCCCGGGCTGCAAGACGTCGCCGAGCGCCTGTCGGAGTCGTTCGATACCCGCGTGACCGTGAGCCTGGGTAAGCGAAAAGGGAAGATCGTGGTCGAATTCGGGTCGGTGGACGACCTGGAACGGATCGTCGAGATGATGGAGCGCCAGAAGTCGTCCTGACGTCGTCGTTCGCAGGTAAGGCCACACCGGAACGATTCGTCACTGTGACGTTAATACGACTGTCTAGCCGAATCATGCTGTGCAGCAGGTGATTACGAATTCCCTCATCGGGGCGTCGCTCGGCTCGGCTCCATCGCTTATCCTGGGAGAGATCTACACAGTCGCGGCGGCCGAAGGTTGCTGTGAGTCGGGGTACGGAGGCTGAGAACACGCGTGTCCATCGTCGTCTCCACACTCACGCTCGGCGGGTTCGATTCGCTGCCGGCACATGACCGCAGTTGCGTCTTCTGGACGATGGATCCCGCGGCCGCATCGACCGCCGCTCTGGTGGATTCCGAATTCGAGAAGGAAGCATGGCTGTCGATGGTCATGCTCGAATGGGGTCCGTGTGGTCAGGTGGCTACCGGAGCCGCACGCTCGGATGTGCCGGTCGCGGCAGATGCTGTCGGGTGCGCCCTGTACGCCCCTCCACGAGCGGTACCCCGCGCCGCACACTTCCCTACCGCGCCCGTCAGTCCCGACGCGGTTCTGCTGACGTCGCTGTACTCACCGTTGGCGGCAGAAGACGGGGACGACATCCGTGAAGCACTCATGCACGCGACAGTGCGCGATCTGATCAACCGAGGAGTGCGTGCTCTCGAGGTCTTCGGAATCCGGCTCGACGACGACGAGAAGGAGAGCCGATACCTCGGCATCGGTGAGCGGCCTTGCGGCGAACTCACGTGCATGATCGACGCGGACTTCCTGGAGAAGTACGGATTCGAGGTCATCGCACCGCACCATCGATTCCCGCGCCTGCGCCTCGAGCTCGATCGAGACCACGGGTGGAAGGAAGACGTCGAGGCAGCCCTCGAGCGCCTTCTGGAAGCAGCTGCGCTGACGGTGGTCGAAGCAGACGCACGCGTTCCCGTGGGAGCGCGCTGAGGCGAGTGCGGCCTACGCGCGCTCGGCGACCGACAACTCGTACGCCAGGAGTTCGGCGAACGTGAAGGTTCCGGTGGGCTGATCGTCCTGGCCCAGAAGGTACAGCCGCTTCACCGCGACAAGGATTGCTTCCGCGAGGATGTCGCGCATCCGAGGATCCGCCAACACGGCGACGTCCTCGGAGTTGGTGAGGTAGCCCAGATCCAACTGGACGGTGGGCATGTTGGTCAGTCGGAGAATGTCCCACGTTCTGCCGTGGCTCCTGCAGTCCTGCAGGGGGGTCCGCGCGACGATCTCCCGCTGGATGTAGCTGGTGAGCACCTGGCCGATCAGCGACGCCGATCCGTGCGAGTTGCCGAAGTGGAAGCTGGCCACACCGTGGGCCTTCGGGCTGCTGTGTGTGCTGCAGCGCAGAGAGATCATCAGGTCGGCGCCGATACCGTTCGCCGTGTCGGCTCGCTCGGCAGTCGTCGGATCGACGGCGCGGGACCGTGAGAAGTACGTCTCCATACCCGTGGCGGCCATACGGCCCTCGAGACGGCCGGCCAGGTCCCAGAGGATGGACTCCTCGGTGATCGGTCCGTGAGGAGTGTCGACGGTCGCGCCGGTGTGGTCACCGCCGAGGCCCGGGTCGATGACGATCCGCTTACCGGTCAGTTGCGGACCGGAGCGGCGCACGAGTTCTTCCTCGGAGATGGCATGGGGCGAACCGCCGGTGACGCGCGTACCCAGCAGATCGAGAGCGCGGAGCGTGGCTGGACCGCAGATGCCGTCCGGAGACAGGCCGATTTCGCTCTGGAACGAGGACAAGCCCTCGTGGGTACGTCCGCCGAAGAAGCCGTCGACACGCTCGTTGTAGAAGCCGAGTTCCTGCAGGCGCCGCTGGAGCGTCGCCACGTCGTCGCCGTACAGCGGAGCGGACAGCTGGTAGATGAGCGTCCGTGTACCGAGTCGGAACGACGCCTCTTTCACCGACCGGTACGTCGCCGAATCGACCTCACCGGTGACGAGGAGGCCTCGATGCTGCTGGAACGCACGTACGGCGTCGCCGAGCGGGAGGTCGAACAGGACGTCCGTGTCCGTCCATGTGGACGACGGGCGCTGGTCGGAGCCGTCGGTGGGTGTGAGGTATCCGAGGCCCGAGAGGATGTCCCGGATCTCCGCGACGGCTGGACCGCGATCGCCGTGGCGGAGTGGTTTCATTCTCTCGTCGACCTTTCGTGAACGCGTCTCGGTGGTAGTTCAGTAGAGGATTGTTTCAGAAGATCATGCTCCTCCGACAATCGAGCCCGGGTCCGAACGCAGCCGCGCCCGGCGTGTCATGGACAGGCCGGGCGCGGCTGATGTGCTCGGGTGCAGGTCAGGCGATGACGCCGTCGAGATCGCGGAGCAGGGCAGCCTTGCCCTTGGCGCCGACGATGGTCTTCACCGGTTCACCGTTCTGGAACAGGATCATGGTCGGGATGGACATCACCTTGAAGTCACGAGCGGCCTGCGGGTTCGCGTCGATGTCCAGCTTGGCGATGGTGAGCTTGTCGGCATGCTCCCCGGCGATTTCTTCGAGTACGGGGGCGACCATCTTGCACGGGCCGCACCAGGTGGCCCAGAAGTCCACGAGAACGGGCTTCTCACTCTGCAGGACCTCGGCCGCGAACGTGTCGTCGCTGATGGTGACGGTGTTCTTGTCGGACATGTGATGCTCCTTCGGTGGTACGGACTTCGGATGCGAATCAGACGCTGACGGCGTCCACGTCTCGATCGGCGTTCTCGAGGGTGTTCTCGGTGATGTCGCCCTGATCGGCGAGCCAGCGCTCCGCGTCGATCGAGGCCGAACATCCGGTACCGGCAGCCGTGATGGCCTGCTGGTAGACGTGGTCCACCAGGTCACCGGCGGCGAAGACACCGTCGATGGAGGTCGACGTGGTGGGATTCTGCACGCGGACGTAGCCGCCCTCGTCGAGGTCCACCTGTCCGCGGACCAGCTCGGAGCGGGGATCGTGGCCGATGGCGACGAACACGCCGGTGACATCGAGGACGCGTTCCTCACCGGAGCGGGTGTCGCGGATCTTCAGACCCGTCACACCGGACTTGCCCTGCACCTCGACGACATCGGCGTTGGTGACGAACGTGATCTTCTCGTTCTCCTTGGCGCGCTCGAGCATGATGCGCGACGCCCGGAACTCCTCGCGGCGGTGAACGATGGTCACCGATCGCGCGAAACGGGTGAGGAAGGTGGCTTCCTCCATGGCCGAGTCGCCGCCGCCGATCACGGCGATGTCCTGGTCGCGGAAGAAGAAGCCGTCACAGGTGGCGCAGGCGGACACGCCACGGCCGAGCAGGGTCTGCTCACCGGGAACGCCGAGGTACCGGGCTGCAGCGCCCATGGCGAGGATGACGGCGCGGCCGCGGTATACGGTGCCGTCGACAGTGACGGTCTTGACGTCACCGGTCAGCGACATCTCCTCGACGTCCTCCGTGCGGATGTCGGCGCCGAACCGCATGGCCTGCTCGCGCATCTGCTCCATGAGGTCGGGGCCCATGATGCCGTCGCGGAAGCCGGGGAAGTTCTCCACCTCGGTCGTGGTCATCAGGGCGCCGCCGAACTGGGTGCCCTCGAACACGAGTGGCTTCAGTTCTGCTCGCGCGGCGTACACCGCAGCGGTGTAGCCGGCGGGGCCGGACCCGACGATGATCAGGTCGTGGATGTCCGAAGTAGTCATCTTCGCCTTCCGAGGTATGTGCGTCTGTGAATCTCTGGATCTGGCGGGCCTGAGCCCTACAGTGCGCACAACACTAGGTCAGGAAGCGTTGTTCCCTGACGGCGTCCGACGTGATCTACCCGATCCGCGCACGTGAGACGGTGTCGGCATTACCCGGCCCGCAGGACGGGCCGACGGCCAGGGCGATCAAGGACCCGGGTCTGCCGCCCCCCACGATCAGCAGCGTCGCGTCGGTGCCGTCCACGGAGACCGTTCCCGATCCCACGAGCGACGTGGTTGCCGGCAGGTCGTTGGCTTCGAGGCACCCGGCGAGGAGTTCGGGATCCGACAGCCGTCCGCGGTCCGTCGAGCCGACCAGGGAGAAGACCGTACCGTCGTCGAGCGGTGGCGCAGCCGAGACGACGGTGTCGTCCGATCCGGGGTTCGACTGTGCCGCCACGGCGAGGCCGACACCACTGCCCAGGGCCACGACGGCGACAGCGGCGGCGAACGCCGTGACGTGACGCCGTGACCGCGATCGGCGGGCCGCGAGCTGATCCGTCGCGACGAGCGGTGCTGCGTTCAGCGCGGCGACGATGCGGTCGCTGACATCGAGCGGAATGTCCGCGCGGGCGTCGTGGTCGGCACCGTGGGCTCGCAGAGCCTCGACAGTGGCGTCCAGGTGGGCCGGATACGTGGACGCATCGGAGTCGGCAAGGTCATCGGGGTCGGCGAGGTCATCGACGTCGGCAGGGTCGTTCACGGTCACCTCCCACGGATGCTCGAACGCGAATGGTTGCTACGACTGATAAGACGCGGACGACGTGCGCTCGGTTCCATCATGAACACCACACAGCGTCAGAGATCTGTGTCGTCCGCACGGACCGACTGCAGGACGAGGGCGAGCTTCTGACGACCACGCGCGCATCGACTCTTGATCGTGCCGGTGGGAACACCGAGAGCCGCCGCTGCGTCGGCGACCGAGTACCCCTCCATGTCGACGGCGACGATCGCAGCGCGCTGCTCCGGAGGCAGGGAGAACAGTGCCTTCTCGACGACGATGGACAAATCGATGTCGGCGTATCTGTCGGTGGGATCCCGTGGTTCACGAGCCTCTTCACCGAGAGGAACGGTGGGACGCACCTTGTTCCGCCGGATCCGGTCGAGGCAGGCGTTGACGACGATGCGGTGGAGCCAGCTACGGACGGCCGCGTCGGCACGGAACGCGCCGGCGGTCCGATGTGCCGACAGCATGGCTTCCTGGAGCGAGTCAGCGGCGTCCTCGGCCGAGTAACTGGCTCGCCTGGCGGTGAGCCACAGATGGTCCTGGTGGCGCCGGAAGAGCACGGCGAAAGCCGCTGTGTCCCCCGCTATGTGCGCCGAGAGCAGTTCGCCGTCCGTGGCGTCACTGCTCGCGACTCCCCCGATTAGTCGCACGCGCGGATGCTAACTCAGAAACGGACCGTCCGAGCCGGCAGCGGATTCTGTTGTGACCGTGCACCAATGGTGTCGGTCAGGAGGCTGTCGATGCTCCGATGTCGGCGATGGTGCTCTGGTTTCCACCACCGGTGTTGCTGAGGTCCGTGATCCAGAACAGCAGGTACTCGGTAGGACCGTCGGGCGTGACGGTGATGTCCGTCAGACCGTTGCCCAGTGTCGCCGACCCGATGAGCTGCGTGTCGTCGATGTCCGGCGATGCGCTTGTCGCAGAACGGATCTCGACGACCGTTCCCGGTGACGGCGAGTTGACGTAGACGCTCGACAGCGTGGTCGGCTGTGCCAGCGTCGCCATGATGCCGACGCCGGGCTTGAGGGAGGGGAACGGGTTGAAGTACGAGTCCGTGTCCCACACAGTCCCCGGATCGTTGTCGAGCACGTTGTCGACCTGACCCGGATTGTCGGCAGTGCCCTGGGGCGAGAAGACGTCGACCGACGAGATCGCCGCGGGCACGGTGGTCGGCGCGGGGGCAGGCTCGCCCGGTGCTGCAGGAGCGGACGCCGACGTGGTCAGACCGAAGTTCTGCTCCGTGAGCGGTTCGTCCGTGCCACCACCCGAGAGCAGGTTCGCGAGCCACCACCCGACGAGTCCGAGGACGACGACCGTGAGCACGGCCAGTCCGACGAGCGCAGCGACCATCAGATTCGATCGCTGGGCCGGCTGCTGATCGTCCGGGTCCGCCAACGCGTGACCGCTCGCGCCCGGAGGCCTCTGACCGAGTCGCAACGCCGGGATCATTTCCGTCTTCTCGTTGACGACGGCTGCTTGACCGAGGATGTGCTGAACGGTGGCCGCGGTGCGGATGCCACTGTTCTGTTCGAGAGCCCGGACGGCGACCGCGGAGATCTCGAACGGTACGTCCGGACGCAACTCCCGTGGCTCGACTGCGGCACCGGACGCGGTGCGGTCGGCGATCCGCATCCCGCCCACGGTGGCCGGGCCGGACGAGTCGCCCAGGGGCCAGCGCGCGGTGATCAGGGCGTAGAGCATGGCGCCCAGGCCGCGGACGTCGGAGCCGGGATCGGCGTCGCCGAACGTGGCCGGGAAAGCGAGGACGGCGTCGCCCTTGATGCTGATGCGGACGCGGTCGGGGTGATCGATCGACAGTGCCCCACCACCCCGATGAGCGGCTTCGGCTGCGGCGGCGAGCGACTTGATGGCGTTGGCGGCGCCGAACGGAGACGGTTCCGTCTCGGCCATCTCTCGGAGCGAGCGGCCACGGGTCCATTCGGCGACCACGATGCCGCCCGAGCTGCCGCGCACGACATCGAGGACACGGGCCAGACCCGGAGAGTTGATCCGACCGAGACGCAGGGTGCGGGACAGCACGGCCTGGGGACCGTCGGTCCGCTCGTCTCCCTCACCGGTGGCCTGCTGATCGGCGTCGACGAACGTCAGTGCCACTTCACGGTCGAGCTTGACGTCGTGTGCCTGCCAGAACTTCAGACCGCGGGCGCCGCCGTGCGGAGCCAGCAGCCGGTACCGACCGCCGGCGACGGATGCACCGGGGATCAACTTGGGGCCACGCACCGGCGTCCGAGGCGACTCGGTGGCCGGTACGGCGGGCGGAAGAGTAGGTGACCCGACAGGAACGACGCCGGTGTCGAGAACGCCCGATTCGGCGTCCTCGACGCGTTCCTCGGCCGACTCGGGAGCCTTGCTAGTCGACTCGGCGGCAGCGGACGTGTCGGCTGTAGGAGTGCCGCGGTTCTCGGTGGAGACGCCACCGGTCCCGGTGGCGTCGTCGGCCTCGGACGGCGTACGCCCCCGTGCACCCTCGTCGTCGGTCACTGCCACTCCTTCGTCACTTCTCGTCGTGAACGGATCCGTGTAGGCGGGGATGATCGTCGTTTCCGACTCGTCACCGTCGTACCTCGACGATCGGGGAACGATCCGCGCCCGCGGGTCCACTCGCCTGTCAGGGTACGGGAGCCGTCCCGTGCCGGTGGCGCGACCGAATTCCCCGGTCGACGGGCCCATCGGGGGCATGTCCGAACCGGTGACGGCCGGAATCATCTCGGTCTCCGCGTACATCGGATCGGTGGCGGAGGGCTCGATCGTTACAGGTCCGGGCAGGTCCGGGGACTTACGGCCGAGGCGTCTGGCCACTGCGACCGATATGGACTGTATTTCCGGGATCCTGGCTCGGTACAGGCAGAGCCCGGTGACCAGAAGCATGACGGAACCGTCGAAGGCGACGCGGAGCAGGGCGCTGGGGCCGGTCAGGCGGTCGAGCCCGAGGAGGCGATCCGCGGCGAAGACTGCCACCATTCCGACGGCTGTCGCGGCGAGCGTCAGCGCGACGGTTCTGCGCACCCCGGCGAGACGGAGATCGCCGAGCGTCCGACGCAGGAGCATCCAGCCGATGATGGCGCCGGTGATGTAGCCGAGGCCGTTCGCCGCGCCGAGCAGCAACACCACCTCGCGGTCGGAGGTGGCGATCAGCGGGGTCAACGCGGACAGCGCGATCTTGACGCCGGTGATGCCGAGCACGATCCAGGTCGGTGTCCATGCCTGTTCGCGTGCGTAGAACACGCGGAGGTGGATCAGAACGAGCGAGTACGGAACCAGGGTGAAGGCGGACCAGCTGACGGCCTCGCCCAGTCGGGCAGCATCGGCCGAGCCGAAGTTGCCGTAGCCGTAGAGCGCCTCGCCCACCTGCGGGCCGGCGACGGTCAGGAAGCCGATGACCGGGATCAGCGCCAGCATCGTCAACCGCGTGGCGACCGAGAGGTCGTCGACGACGGCCGGGGTGTCCTTCATCGCCGCGTTGCGGCTGAGCCTGGGCATGATCGCCGTCAGGACCGTGACACCCAGGACGCCGTACGGCAGCTGCAGAAGGATCCATGCCTGGTTGTAGATCAGGGGGCCGGCCGGGTCGACGTGCGAGGAGATACGCGTCGCGAAGACCATGCCGGCCTGGCTGATCACGACGTACAGCACGATCGCGACGGCCATGCCGCCGAACTGCCGCAATCGATCGTCCAGACCCCACAGAGGTCGGAGATCGATGTTGTTGCGCCGCAGAGCGGGAACGAGGCTCACCGCCTGGACCACGACGCCGAGCGTGATGCCGATTCCGAGCACCAGCAGCTTCGGATCGCTGATCCGGACCGGGTCCAGCGAGATCTCACCCGGGACCACCATGTACAGGACCAGCACCGTCAGCACGACGAGGTTGTTGAGCACCGGCGCCCACGCGCCGGGCTTGAAGTTCTGGCGGGTGTTCAACACCGCGGTGAACAGCGCCGACAGTCCGTAGAACAGGATCGCGGGAAGCAGAAGGAACAGCAATGCCGTGGTCAGGCCGGTGTTCACCTGACCGTCGTCGGACAGGAAGACGTACCGCGTCAGGATGGGCGCCGCCGCCGTCGCGAGAACTGCCGCGACGATCAGCATGGTCAGCGCTGCGGTGAAGAGACGCCGGACGAAGGCACGCCCGCCGTCGGCATCCTCGCTCTCGGCGCGCACCAGCACCGGAACGACGATGGCGGTCAGGACAGCGCCCAGCACCAGCTCCGCGATCATGTTGGGGATCAGGCTGGCCACCGTGTACGACGCGGCGACTGTCGTACCCAGGACCGTCACCAGCAGCAACTGCTTGACGAAGCCCGTGATGCGGCTGATCAGCGTTGCGAAGGCGATGGCGCCCGTGGCGGACAGCAAACGGGACGAACTCGACTTCGGCGAGGGCGTAGCAGCCTCGGCACCGCGAGTGGGCGGTATGCGGGTCGGGCCCGCCGGACGTCGGACCGGAGGCGCAGTGCTGGTCGGAACCACCATGGTGGGGTCCCGCTCCCAGGGCGCACGCGGTGCCTGCGGCGCACCGTCCCGGTGCCCGTGAGGAATGCTCCCCGTCATCGAAGGTCCTTACTGCTCGTCGGCTGGATCGGGCTGCCCACGGAAGCGGTGCCACAACCGTCGGCCCGCGAGGAGAAGGAGCAGCGCGCCCGCACCCGCTGTGATGATCGCCAAAGCACGACCGTACGCATTGGACCGCACGTTGACTGTCGCCGCCTGCCCGAGCAGCGCCCCGTCGCCGGTACTCAGGGAGAACTCCACCACCATCTTGCGGGAATCGCTGACCCTCGCCGGAATCTGCAAGGATCTGCTGCCGCGCGGTGGGAGTTGCTGCGGGCCGATGTTCTCGATCTGCATCGCGTCCGGCGCGTCGACGGACAGGTCGACGGTGATGCCGATCGGAAGATCGTTCCGCGCCACCAGGAGCAGCGGGCTGGCCTCCGAGGCGAGCGTGAACACACCGCCGGGGGCGAGGATGGTGACCGATCCGAACAGTCGGTCGAGCCCGGCCGTGACGTTCGCGGCGCGTCGGCGGGCGGCGCCGTCGGACTCCTGGTGCAGCTCCCCTCGGCGATTCGACGTCGTCATCGCTCGCAGCAGGTCCTCGCGAAGCGGTGCCATGAACAGGGCCGGGGAGATGGCTGCCCGGGAGTCGTCGATCAGGGCCGATGTCAGTTCGGCGACGCGGGCGTTCTGGGTGCCGGCAGCGTCCCGGACATCGGACGGGGCGCCGTCGTCGATCGCGGCCTCGGGATAGGCGAGTGTGGCCGGCTCGAGGGGCGGCGGCACCGACAGCAGGTCGGACAAGGTCCGGGGGGTGGCCAGGCCGCTGCGCATGAGTCCGGCGATCGTCCCCAGCACCGCGGAGGCCTCGTCGCGGTCCGGCGTCCAGGTCTGGGGCGGCGCGATGGTGAGGGACCGCGGAAGCGCGGGTGCGCCCGGAGCGGATGCGGCCTGCAGGGCTTCGAAGTGCAGCGCACCGAGCGCGTCCTGCAACCGTGCGATCCGCGAATCGGCCGCGACGTCGAACACCTGGTCGCGTGGCGTGGTCGACGGCGTGCTCGGAATCTCGCCCACCGCTGCCAGGGATGTCGACACGGAGGTGTCGTACAGGGCTGCCCGGAGAGGTGTCGCGGAGTCGCCGCCGGTCAGCGTGACGGTGTCGGGCTCTCCCGCTACGTCGACCGCATCCTGTGCGATCAGGGCCGTGGTGCGACCTGCCGACGCGATCGTGGCGGCGGTGGCGTCGTCGACGGCGCCGGAATCCGGCCACACCACGTCACGTCGCGATGTCACACCCAGGAGCGTGTCGACGACGTCGGAGGGCGTCGTCAGCGCGGCCGTCGTCAAGGTGGGGTCCGCGATTGCGGACACGGCGGCCAGGTCCGTCTGAGCGAAGGGCACCGCGGTGACACACATGCTCGATGCGAGGGCGCGGACGCGCTCGAGCCACGATGCTGCAGCGGCCGCACCGCTGCCCTCGCTCGCAGGTCCGGTCGGATCGGCCGGGTCGTCCACGACGAGGTAGCCACGCGTCATGCTCGAGACGGTGACGAGCAGATCGGGGTCGATGGCGAGGCACGTCGACGACGACAACGCCCCCTCCGTGTCGACGGTGGGTCCGGTCGCGAATTCGAGTGCCGAGACCAGCCCCTCGAGGCGACCGCCTGCGGACAACGACCCCGCGAGCTGGTCGTCTTCCAGACGCACCTCCTCGCCGACCGTCCCCGGAAGACCGGCGGCGAGGTGCGGTCGATCCGCCAACGGCCAGAGCACCGTCGTCGCCACCGGACGGGAGATGTCGGGCGGAAGAGGCGCCGCTGGGGGTGCCGCCGGGTCGGCGACGCTTATGTCCCGCGGCAGGCCCGACACGGGAAGGAGGAACGACGCGTCGTCGAGTCGAGCTTCCTGCCCGTAGGCCGGGCTGCCGTTGACGTTGACCATCACCGGATAGACACCCGGCTCGGTGAGCCCGAGCGACGCGCCGGTGGTGGACCGGAGGGGCAGGGACAACTCGAACGGGAGCGAATCACCGCGGCCGAGGGACATCTCCGGTAGGTCGTCGGTCAGCGACTCGAACGGTCCGACCGTGTCGTATCGGTCCTGATCCTCGGTCAGCGACGTTCTGAGCTCGGCCGACGTGCGGACTTCGGGAGCGCGCTGCAGGCGCACCGAGATGTCGGACACCGCGCGGTCGCCCACGTTCTCGACGGTCCCGCGGACCGTCAGGACGGGCGGACTGCTGGTCGAGACGGTGGTCGGCGTGACCTCGTCCACCGACAGGGCCAGGAACGTTCCGTCCACCGACGTGTCGGCCGGGGGCAATTCCGTCTGCGTCGTGTCGGCCGAGTCCGGATCGGTCGCGACGGGCTGCGCCGCGGCGGGAACTGTCGAGAAGGCGAACATGCCGACAGTGGCCAGGACCGCGGCGAGACGCCGGGTCGGCGGAGCACAGCGGGTCATTCGGCGGGGAGGTCGGAGACCGGTCGGAGTGAGGTGTCGGGTGAGGCGGCGTCGTGCGCCATCTGGTCGATCATTTCCCCGGCGCGCTCGGCGAGTTTGCGCTCGTCGGCGTAGGCCAGGCGCGTTCGGAGCTCCGTGAGCGGCACCCAGGCGACCTCGGTGACCTCGACGTCCTCGTCCGACAGTTCGCCGCCGAGGGATCGAAGGAGGTAGTGGTGCACGGTCTTGTGGACGCGTCGGCCCTCGGTGACGAACCAGTAGTCGATGCTGCCGAGCGGTGCGAGGACGGTTCCGGAGATGCCGGTCTCCTCGTGGACTTCGCGCTCGGCGGTCTGCTCCGGTGTCTCGCCGCGCTCGATGTGTCCCTTCGGCAGCGACCACAGGAGGCGCCCACGTCGGTCGGTCCGGCCGATCAGGGCGGCGCAGAGCTTGTCCCGGGGTCCGTCGAGTCCGTCGACGACCAATCCGCCCGCCGATGTCTCCCGAACGGTGCGGAGTGTCGGTTTCTCGGTCGGCTTGCCGGCGGGGTCGGCGGCGGCACGAGGACGCCGTCGCACACCGCGACGGGTTCTCTTGGCTCGCTCGGGACCGGACACCCGACCGATACTAGTTGTCGTAGGGCCTGCTCCCGGTGGGACGCACCACGAGGGAGTCGCCTCGGTAGGGTATGGCGTCGTGCCTCCCCCGCCTGTCACCGAACCGGACCGACGCGCACGTCTGCTCGCGTCCGGCGCCGTGGCCCTGCGCGTTCACGACGACATCCTGGCGCCGCTGGGGTCGTTGTTCGCGGCGACGGGCTCGGAGCTCTATCTGGTCGGCGGCAGTGTTCGCGACGCGCTGCTGGGTCGTTTGAGCAGTGACCTGGACTTCACGACGAATGCTCTTCCCGACCAGGTGCAGGCGATCCTGGCCGGTTGGGTCGACCATCAGTGGGACACCGGGATCGAATTCGGGACGGTCAGCGCCGTGAAGAACGGTCGACAGATCGAGATCACGACGTTCCGCAGCGACAAGTACGACCGCGTGACCCGCAATCCCGTGGTGCAGTACGGCTCGACGCTGCAGGACGACCTCGTCCGACGCGATTTCACGATCAACGCGATGGCGGTGCGGATCGGCGCCGACGGCGCGGGGGACTTCATCGACCCCCTCGGCGGACTCGACGCGCTGCTCGAGGGTGTTCTGGACACACCGAGCCTGCCCGAGGAGTCGTTCGACGACGACCCGCTGCGGATGCTGCGGGCTGCACGATTCGTCGCGCAGCTGGGCTTCACGATGCTTCCGCGCGTGCGTACCGCCATCGAGAACATGACGGATAGGATCGACCGGATCACCGTCGAGCGCGTGACGGCGGAGCTGGACAAGCTGATCCTCGGCGAGCATGCGGTCGACGGGATCGACGCGCTGTGCGAGACGGGCATCGCTGCTCGGATACTGCCCGAGGTCCCTGCGATGAAGCTCGAGATCGACGAGCACCACCAACACAAGGACGTCTACCAGCATTCGTTGACGGTGCTGCAGCAGGCGATCGATCTGGAGGACGGCGACCCCGACCTGGTGCTTCGGTGGGCGGCTCTGCTCCACGACATCGGTAAGCCCGACACCAAGCGCAACGAGCCTGCCGGCGGGGTGAGCTTCCACCACCACGAGGTCGTCGGCGCGAAGATGACTCGACGTCGACTGCGGGCGCTGAAGTTCCCCAAGAAGATGACCGACGACATCGCTCAGCTGGTGTTCCTCCACCTGCGATTCCACGGGTACGGGAAAGGTCAGTGGACCGATTCGGCCGTTCGACGCTATGTGACGGACGCCGGCGATCTGCTTCCCCGTCTGCACAAGTTGGTGCGGGCGGATTGCACGACGCGCAACAAGCGTCGGGCAGCGTCGCTGCAGGCCACGTACGACGACCTCGAGAACCGCATCGCGCGCCTGGCGGAACAGGAAGACCTCGCACGCGTTCGGCCGGACCTCGACGGCAACGCCATCATGGAGTTGCTCGGGATCCCGGCGGGTCCTCAGGTGGGCCAGGCCTGGGCGTATCTGAAGGAGTTGCGACTCGACCGGGGTCCCCTCAGTCGGGAGGACGCGGAGAAGGAACTTCTGGCGTGGTGGTCCGCTCGCTGACCAGGCGCACGGCCACGACGGCTGCCAGCGCGTAGATGCCCGCTCCGACGAGGACGCAGGTGGTCGCGAGGGTGGAGTCGACGCCTGTGGACTGCGGACCGATCACGAGGGCCGCGACGGCGATGGCACCGACGAATGCCACGTTGAACGTGGTGTCCTGGATCGCGAAGACTCGCCCGCGCCGATCGTCGGGGATGTCGGTCTGCATCGCGGCATCGGCTGTCAGTTTGACCGTCTGCCCCGCCGCTCCGAGAAGGAATGCGCCGAGGATCAGCAGGTCCGGAATCAACGTCGCCACCAGCGCGGTCTGCGCCAGCGCCGCGAGGGACAGCGCTGCCACGACGGTGCGCGTCGATCCGAGCCGAGGAAGCAGCACGGGAGTCGCGATCGCAGCGACGAACATCCCGGCGGCCGCTGCTCCGATCGTGAGGCCGAAACCCGCCACCCCTCCGGGGAGGATGGACGACCGAGCGGTGTCACGCAACAGCAGGATCATGACGAGCGTGTCCACGCCGAACGCGATCCTGTGGGCACCGACGCCCATCAGAGGCGCAGCAACAGAACGTGTTCGGCGAACCGCGGCGAAGCCGGACGTCCAGCCACCGTCGTCCTCACGACGCGTGGCAGTTCCGTCGGGTCCGAGGCGCCCCCGTACGAACCCTCGCGCGGCGACGGCGGCGAGAAGTGCGCCGATCGCGGAGATGCCCGTCGCGATGGCCGTGGACCGGTCGGACGGGCCGACGAGTCCCAGGACGGTGACCGCTGCGAGCGCGCCGACCGCCGACACGACGGATCCCAGGGTGACCAGGGCGGCGTTCGTCGTGACCAGCGCCGACCTCGGCACCACGTGCGGAAGCGACGCGGACAGTCCGGCGAGAACGAACCGGCTCGCCCCCACCGTCGCGAGCGCCGTCGTCAGCACGACCGTGTTGGATGCCCCCGCCAGGAGCAGCCAGGTAGCACCGGCGATGAGCAGGACCTTCAGCGTGCTCGCTACACCGAGGACGGTGGCACGGTCGACCCGGTCGAGGATGCGCGCAGCGAACGGTCCGAGCAGGGAGTACGGCAGCAGCAGCACCGCGAAACCGGCTGCGACCGCCGCCGGGTCGGCACCGCGTTGCGGGTCGAAGAGGATGGCGCCGCCGAGCGCCGCCTGGAACATGCCGTCGCCGAACTGCGACGCGAACCGGAGCAGGACCAGTCGGAGTGCACCCGGGGAGTGAGCGACCGCTCTCAGCGCGTGGACCGCACCGGGCCGCTCGGTTCGACTCACGACCCGACACTATCCCTGCCCGGAAGCAACTCTCCCTCGCCATCTCTCGCACGTGTGCCCGTGCCGGTGCGATGATGAGGAGGTGGCACACGCAGAAGAACCGGAGGACCGGACCGCGTCGGCCGATCAGGTGGTGCGGCCGGGTAGTTTGCTGGTCTCGTCGACGGAGTTGGTCGAACCCACGTTCCGCCGCACCGTCGTGTACATCATCGAGCACAACGACGCCGGCAGTCTCGGTGTGGTGATCAACCGCCCCAGCGACACGGCCGTGCACACGGTGTTGCCGCAGTGGTCCGATCTCACCGCGACACCCAAGGCGCTGTACGTCGGTGGCCCGGTCAAGCGCGACTCCGCGCTGTGCCTCGCGACTCTGCGGCGAGGCGTCGTCATCGACGACATTCGCGGTATCCGACGCGTCGACGGCCGCGTCGTCATGATCGATCTGGATTCGGATCCGGCGACCGTCGCGCCGCTCGTGGAAGGTATGCGGGTGTTCGCCGGATACTCGGGATGGAGCCTGGGTCAGCTGGACGGCGAGCTGGAGCGCGACGACTGGATGGTGGTGTCCGCGTTGCCATCCGATGTGGTCGGGCCACCCGGGGTCGACATGTGGGCGCGGGTCCTGCGTCGGCAACCTCTGCCGCTGGCCATGCTGGCGACGCATCCGCTCGACGTCGACACCAACTGACGTCACACATCAGTGGGCGAAGTGGCGGGCGTGCGAATGCCCGTCGCCCTTCGACGACAGTTCGGACAGAACGGCGTCGACGGCGTCACAGAACATCCTGCCGAGATCTGCCGAGAATCCCTCGCGCACAACGACTCTGAGGACGGCGACGGTCTCCGCCCGTGCCGGCATCGTGTAGGCCGGCACCTGCCAACCACGCGCTCGGAGTTCGTGAGAGACGTCGAAGACCGTGAATCCGCAGTCCTTGCGAAGTGCGAACGCGATCACCGGGATGTCGGATCCGTCGGAGATGACCTCCACCACGTCATGGGTACCGAGATGATCGGCGACGCGCGTCGCGGTGCTGCGCAACGAGGTCATCACGTCCGTGTAGCCGGAGCGGCCCAGGCGCAGGAAGTTGTAGTACTGGCCCACCACCTGGTTCCCCGGCCGGGAGAAGTTGAGAGTGAAGGTGGGCATGTCGCCGCCCAGGTAGTTCACGCGGAAGACCAGATCGTCCGGCAGATCCTCTTTCTCCCGCCACACGACGAAGCCCAGTCCGGGGTAGGTCAGGCCGTACTTGTGGCCGCTCGCGTTGATCGACTTCACACGGGGAATCCGGAAGTCCCACAGCAGGTCGGGGTCGAGGAACGGGACGACGAATCCGCCACTGGCCGCATCGACGTGAAGGGGAACGTCCGGGCCGCCGTCGGCTGCCACCCTGTCGAGGACGGCGGCGATCTCCTCCACCGGTTCGAGTTCACCGGTGAAGGTGGTGCCCAGGACGGCGAGGACGCCGATGGTGTTCTCGTCGACGGCATCACGCACCTGCTCCGCTGTGATGACGTACCTGCCGGGCTCCATGTCGAGATACTTCGGCTCGACGTCGAAGTACCGGCAGAACTTCTCCCAGACCACCTGGACATTTGTTCCCAGAACGAGATTGGGCGTCGAGGTGTCTGCACCCGCCGCGGAGCGTCGTGCACGCCACCGCCATTTCAACGCGAGACCGGCCAGCATGACCGCCTCGGACGAGCCGACGGTCGATACGCCCGTGGCGGACGCCGGATCGGTGTGCACGAGGGACGGGGCGTTCCACAGGTCGGCCACCATGTTGACGCATCGCTCCTCGATGGCCGCGGTGGCGGGGTACTCGTCCTTGTCGATCATGTTCTTGTCGAACGTCTCGGCCATCAGCCTCTCGGCTTCGGGTTCCATCCACGTGGTGACGAACGTGGCCAGGTTGAGTCGTGAACTCCCGTCGAGCATCAGCTCGTCGTGGATGAATCGGTACGCCGCGGCGGGGTCCATGCGATCGTCGGGAAGTCGGAGCGCGGGAACAGGGTCGTTCGCGATTCGGCCGGTGTACGCAGGCGCGATCGTTCCGTCGTTCTCGAAAGTCGTCACGCAGTCACGCTACGCGGCAGTGGCGAGCAGCGACTCGGATCGGCTCGTCAGACCAGCAGCCGAGCTGCCACCCGAAGGTCGTCGACCAGTGCCGCGAACGCCGCGGCGCGCTCGTCGTCGGGTGCCCGGAGAACGGCGGACGGGTGAGCCGTCGCAACAGCTTTCGCGTCACCGAGCTCGAGGACACGGCCCCGATCCGTGCCGATACGGAAGGCGGTGCCCATCATGGCCTGTGCGGCGGTGGCGCCGAGCAGCACGACGACCGACGGGTCGACGGCACGGATCTCCGCTTCCAACCACGGGTGGCACGCCACCACCTCGGACCTCAGCGGCTTCTTGTGGATGCGCCGCGGACCCCTGTCCGCACGGACGAACTTGAAGTGCTTGACGGCGTTGGTCACGTACGTCAGCTCACGATCGATGTCGGCCTCGTCGAGCGCCCGGTTCAGCAAGGCGCCGGCCGGCCCGACGAACGGCTGTCCGCGTCGATCCTCCTGATCGCCGGGCTGTTCGCCGATCAACATCATGCGTGCCGACGCGGTTCCGGCGCCGAACACGGTCTGCTCGGCAGGCTCCCACAGATCACATCCACGACAGCTTCGGGCGGCGAGTGCCAGCGCCGAGAGGTCGGTCGAGGGCGGGACGAACGTGCCTGCGCCGGGAAACTTCGGTGCCATGCACATCGACTACCCGGCGATGTCTCGGACGACACCCGGCTGCGCGGTTTGGCACCCCGTCGTGCGCGGGCACTCGGCAGCCATGACAGACCAGTACACGTTCACCGATCCCGTCAGCCAGTACCGCCAGGACGGATACCCCGAGCAGCATCAGGATCCGCCGGGCCTGGCCTCCGATCTGGAACCGAAGGCCGACCACGGTGAGCGCACGTACCGGGGAACAGGGCGCCTCACAGGTCGCAAGGCGCTGGTCACGGGAGCGGACAGCGGCATCGGTCGTGCGGTTGCGATCGCACTTGCCCGCGAGGGCGCGGACGTGGTGCTCAACTACCTGCCGTCGGAGGAGAAGGACGCGCAGGAGGTCGCCGAACTCGTGCGTACCGCCGGGAGGACCGCAGTGCTGGCTCCTGCGGACCTGACCGACGAGCAGGCGGCGCGTGGCATCGTGCGGACCACCGTCGAGAAGTTCGGTGGTATCGATCTGCTGGTCAACGTCGCCGGCAAGCAGCAGTTCGTCGAGAAGCTCGAGGATCTGAGCCCGGAGCAGTTCGACGCCACGTTCAAGACCAACGTGTACGCGCTGTTCTGGATCATCCAGGAAGCGGTTCCGCACATGCCGGCAGGATCGACCATCGTCAACACCAGTTCGATCCAGGCGTACACGCCGTCGCCGGGACTCGTCGACTACGCGACGACGAAGATGGCGATCAACACGATGAGCAAGGCGTTGGCTCAGCAGCTGGCTCCCCGCGGAATTCGGGTCAACGTCGTTGCGCCCGGACCGTTCTGGACACCGTTGCAGGCGTCCGGAGGCCAGCCCACCTCGGCTCTGCCGGAATTCGGGCAGGAGACACCCCTCGGTCGCGCGGGTCAGCCCGCCGAGCTGGCCGGTGCCTACGTGTACCTCTCGTCGGCCGAGTCGGGGTACGTCACCGGCGACACGCTGAACGTCAACGGCGGCATGCCGACGCCGTGACGGCGGGATCGTGGACTCCTCGCCCCGCTTTCCGGGGTCGGAAGTCCACGATCACCGTGGCGCCCCGGCCTACCCTGATGACATGACCGACTTCTCGTCAGACCAGGCCGCGTCGTTGCCGGATGCCGAGGTCCTGGACCTCGTGGTCGCCCTCACGAGTGCTCGACCGGCGCTGCGCGCGGTGCACGACGCTGCCGTGGCTCTGACTCCCGAGGCGTCGGTCGACCCCGACATCGTGCCGCGCACGCCGTCGGTGACGGACATCCCGCAGGTTCCGACAGACCCGGGCTTCACCGACGCCGGTGTCCCCACGTTCGACGCGGTGCGAGAGCGAATCGACGGGCGTTCGGGGCGCGCGGTGGGGTCTACCGAGCTGGATGCCGAGAGCGCGATCGGTCGAACCGAGGCGGAGAAGTTCGCCGAGCGGGAGCGCGCCGGTAAGGCTCGCCTCGACGAGATCAGGAAGTCGATGCAGCAGCGTCCGTGATCGCCTGGCGTTCGTAGCGACCGGCGAGGACAGCGCACACCACCAATTGGATCTGGTGGAAGACCAGCAGGGGTAGAACGATCACTCCGACGGGTTGCCCGACGAAGAGCACCGACGCGATCGCGATGCCGCTGGCCAGGCTCTTCTTCGACCCGCAGAACACCACGACGATGCGGTCGGCGCGGGACATACGCGCCGCGCGCGCGATCCCGGCAGTCGCGGCGAGGACGACAGCGAGCAGGGCACTGCACAGGAGCACCACCGCCACGATCTGCCACGGCGTGGTGGCAGCCCAGACTCCGTCGACGCGCGACGCGCTGAACGCGGCGTAGACGATCAGGAGGATCGATCCGCGGTCGACGAGCAGGGTGGTGGACCGATGCCGGGCCACCCATCCGACAAGCCATCGCCTGGCGAACTGTCCGGCCACGAAGGGCAGCAGGAGCTGCAGCATGATGTCGACGATCGACCCGGCGTCGATGCTCGCTCCGCCCGTCGTGCTCATCAGAAGGACCACCAGCAGCGGCGTCGCGAACACTCCGACGATGTTGGACAGCGACGCGCTGACGACGGCACCGGCGACGTTGCCGCGGGCGATCGAAGTGAAGGCGATCGACGACTGGATCGTGGACGGCACCAGGCAGAGGTACAGCATCCCGGTGTACAGATCGTCGGTCAGCAGTCCCGGCGCGAGCACCCGTAGGCCGAGCCCGAGGAGCGGGAACAGCAGGTACGTGCAGGCGAGAACCACTCCGTGCAGCCGCCAGTGCCGAACGCCGTCCATGGCGTCGCGGGGGGACAGTCGAACTCCGTAGAGGAAGAACAGCAGCGCGATACCGACAGTGGTGACCCACGACAGCACGTCGGCTGCGGTGCCCGAGACCGGGAACACGGTCGCCGCGATGGCAGCAGCGAAGATCGCAAGGACGAAGCCGTCGAGCGCCTTGACGGTGCCGGTCAGGGAGAACGCCACGTCAGGACGGCTGGCACGCGTCCTTGAGACTGCACGAGATGCAGCTGTGTCCGCATCCGCCGGTCTCCTCGACGGGGACGGCCGCAGCAGCACGGGTGCCCATGGCGCCGCCGTAGGCAGCGGTCACCAGGGCGGCGACGGTGGTCAGGACGGCGGCCACGACACCGAACACGCCACCGGGGGCCATGGTCGCCACCGCTCCGATCAGCAGCAGGACGGCTGCAGCAGCGGTCGTCGGGCCTGCCACCTTGTTGGCGACGGCGAACGTCTCGTCGGACCGCATGCTGGCTTCGGTGCGCACTCCGGCGACGGAGTTGCGCTTCAGCCGGCCACCCAGGCCGAGGAACGCCACCGTGCCCAGCGCGACAGCGCCCACGAGGAGTACGAGCAGAAGGATCACGGACACGACAATCACGTACACCACTTTACGGCCTCGTGGCCGGGCGTTCGCGTGCGCATGGTCACGCTTTACGCTGGTCGGGTGAGTGAACACGGCGACGCCTCCCCCGACACGACCCCTGGATACCGCTACACCGCGGACCTGGCGGGTTCCCTCGAGTCGCGGTGGCAGGAGCGGTGGGCCGCCGAGGGCACGTTCGACGCGCCCAATCCGGTGGGCGACCTGGCCGGCGAGGTGCCGTCGGACAAGCTGTTCGTCCAGGACATGTTCCCGTATCCCTCGGGCAGCGGTCTGCACGTCGGCCACCCGCTCGGCTACATCGCGACGGACGTGTTCGCGCGCTACCACCGCATGCAGGGCCGCAATGTGCTGCACACCCTCGGGTACGACGCGTTCGGTCTACCCGCCGAGCAGTACGCCGTGCAGACGGGCACACATCCTCGCACCACCACCGAGGCGAACATCGCGAACATGCGCCGACAGCTCGGGCGGCTGGGCCTCGGTCACGACACGCGTCGCTCGCTCGCGACGACGGACGTCGACTTCTACCACTGGACGCAGTGGATCTTCCTGCAGATCTTCGACTCCTGGTACGACACCGAGGCAGGCACGGCACGTCCGATCGCCGAGCTCGAGGCCGAATTCGCCTCCGGCGAGCGGGTTCTCGACGACGGGCGGTCGTGGGAGTCCCTGTCGGTGTCCGAGCGCCGCGACGTCCTGGACGGTCATCGGCTGGTCTACGAGTCCAACTCGCTGGTCAACTGGTGCCCGGGCCTCGGAACCGTGCTGGCCAACGAGGAGGTCACGGCCGACGGTCGCAGTGACCGTGGAAATTTCCCCGTGTTCCGGAAGAACCTGCGCCAGTGGATGATGCGCATCACCGCCTACTCCGATCGTCTGATCGACGATCTGGATCTGCTCGACTGGCCGGACAAGGTCAAGACGATGCAGCGCAACTGGATCGGACGGTCCCGCGGCGCCGAGGTCACCTTCGAAGCGGGTCTGCCCCACGGGTCGGGTACCGCGAACATCGACGTGTTCACCACACGGCCCGACACCCTGTTCGGTGCGACCTACGTCGTGCTGGCCCCGGAACACCCCTTGGTCGACGACATCACGGCTGCCGCCTGGCCGGTGGACACGGACGAGCGGTGGACGCACGGTGAGGGAACTCCCGTCCTCGCAGTCGGTGCATACCGTCGTGCGATCGCAGCCAAGTCGGACCTCGAGCGCCAGGAGAACAAGGAGAAGACCGGTGTGTTCACCGGGGCTTTCGCCGTGAACCCGGTGAACGGCGCGTCGGTGCCGGTCTTCATCGCGGACTACGTGCTGACGGGCTACGGAACCGGCGCGATCATGGCCGTTCCGGGTCACGACCAGCGCGACTGGGAGTTCGCCACCAAGTTCGGACTGCCTGTCGTGCAGGTCATCTCGGGTGGGGACGTGGACGAGTCCGCGTGGACCGGCGACGGTGAGCTGGTGAACTCCGGCTTCCTCGACGGACTCGACGTGGACGCCGCGAAGACGCGGGTCATCGAGCACCTGGAGAAGGACGGCCACGGCAAGGGCACCATCCAGTACAAGTTGCGTGACTGGCTGTTCGCGCGTCAGCGCTACTGGGGTGAGCCGTTCCCGATCGTGTACGACGCGAACGGTAAGGCGCACCCGTTGCCGGAATCGATTCTGCCCGTCGAACTCCCGGAGGTCGAGGACTACGCTCCCGTCTCGTTCGACCCCGACGACGCGAACAGTGAACCGTCTCCCCCGCTGGCGAAGGCGACCGACTGGGTGAACGTCGAGCTCGACCTCGGTGACGGTCTGCAGACCTACACGCGTGACACCAATGTCATGCCGCAGTGGGCCGGAAGCTCGTGGTACCAGCTGCGCTACATCGACCCCACCAACTCCGAGCAGATGTGCGCGCCGGAGAACGAGGCGTACTGGATGGGCCCGCGTCCGGACATCCACGGCGAGAACGATCCGGGCGGCCTCGACCTGTACGTCGGCGGTGTGGAACATGCTGTGCTGCACCTGCTGTACGCGAGGTTCTGGCACAAGGTGCTCTTCGATCTGGGACACGTCAGCTCGAAGGAGCCGTACCGCCGCCTGTACAACCAGGGGTACATCCAGGCGTATGCCTTCACCGACGCGCGCGGCGTCTACGTCCCGGCGGACGAGGTGACGGAAGAGGGCGGGAAGTACTTCTTCCAGGGCGCCGAGGTGAACCGCGAGTACGGCAAGATGGGCAAGTCGCTCAAGAACTCGGTCTCACCCGACGAGATCTTCGCCGAGTACGGCGCCGACACCCTGCGCATGTACGAGATGTCGATGGGGCCGCTGGACACCTCGCGCCCCTGGGCGACGAAGGACGTCGTCGGCGCGCAGCGATTCCTGCAGCGCGTGTGGCGTCTGGTGGTCGACGAGGAGACCGGCGCGGTCCGTGTCACCGACGGGGCGCCCAGCGATGCGACTCTCAAGGCGCTGAATCGTACCGTCGAGGGTGTCGACGCGGATTACGCTGCGCTGCGGGACAATACGGCCGGTGCCAAGCTCATCGAGTTCACCAACCATCTGACCAAGGAGTACCCCGCCGGCGCTCCCCGTTCGGCCGTCGAGCCGCTGGTTCTGATGCTGGCACCGCTCGCGCCGCACATCGCGGAGGAGCTGTGGAACATGTTGGGCCACACCGAGTCGCTGGCGCACGGCCCGTTCCCGACCGTCGACGAGAAGTGGCTCGTGGACGACACGGTCGACTACCCGATCCAGGTCAACGGCAAGGTGCGCTCGCGCATCACCGTCGCTGCCGACGCGTCGCGGGAGGACGTGCAGGCCGTGGCACTGGCGGACGAGAAGATCGTGGCGCTTCTCGACGGCAAGGCCCCGAAGAAGGTCATCGTCGTACCCGGCCGGATGGTGAACGTCGTTCTCTAGCTCGGGAAAGTCCCCACCCCGTCCCCGCGAGTACGCCGATAATGTCGTGATTCTGCTGGTCGCCACGACAGTATGGACGTACTCGCCGGGGGGACGAGGGCTGACAGGGTCACCACACCAGGTCGTCGGCCCTCTCGATCTCGCGCCACTCCACGGGCCGGACGCCGGGAACGAGCGCGAGGCGATCCGCAGCCGTCAGATCCGCCATCGCCAGACCGGTTGCGGCGGCGATGTCGGCGACGGGCACCTGATACGTGCGGTACGCCCCGAGCGGAGGGATGTCGCGGGCCAGGACGCCGCGTTCGAGGATGGGCGCCAACGACTCCGACTGATCCAGCACGTAGCCGGTCGCGGCCGGCACGTCGTCCTGCCACCAGGCCGCGATCTTGAAGAAGCGCCGAGGGATGGCGATGCCGCGGTACACCGGATCGTCGTCGGCGAAGATGCAGCCGCTGAACACGGAGATCTTCTGTCCGTACTCCCGTGCGTGCTCGAGCACGTAGTCCTCGAGGCCCAACCACAGTTCCTTGGACTGGTTGAGGGTCGCCGTCTGCGGTCCGCACACGGTGTAGTGGAAGGTGTCCTCGTTGGCCTGCTCCGCGACGTCGCGCGTGCCCCACACGGGATCGCGTCGTCGTACGAGGTGCCCGCGGTCGATGTCGTTGTTCGCGTACAACTCCGGGCCCGCCTGCTGCGTCGTCGGCAGGCGGGGATCGAGCCGCCAGTCGTCCCCGCGCTCGACGTCACGCAGGGCTGCGCCGTCGATGTTCACCGCGGTGACCGCGGCGAGGCGCCGCGAGGTATCCATCGACACCGAGAAGTGCGTGTACGTGAGGGTGGTCAGCGCCGGCCTCGTCGGGATCGGCAGTGCCGTGGCGGACAGGAAGACCTCGTCGTAACCCATGCCGTCATTCAGCCACGGCTGTGTGACACGGGGGTGAACACCAAAGAACCCCCCGCGAGTACGTCCGAACTGTCGTGATCGACACCTGCATCACGACATTATGGACGTACTCGCCGGGGGGGTCAGGGGTGAAGCAAAGTGCTCTAGAAGTCCACCTTCGCGCGCGACCGCACCTTGGTCACGATGGAGAAGACCACCGCGATCACCATCAGCGTGTACAGGACGACGGTGATGCCACTGCCGACGAGGATCGAGACGTCGCCTTCGCTGACGGCCAGGGCTCGTCGCAGCGAATCCTCGGCGAGTGGCCCGAGGATCACGGCAATGAGGACCGGCGCCAGTGGAATTCCGAAGCGGCGCAACATGAATCCGATGATGCCGAGTCCGAGCATGGCGATCAGATCCACGATCGAGGCGCTCACCGCGTAGACACCCAGCGAGGCGAACACGGTGATGCCGGCGTACAGGTAGTTCTTGGGGATCTTGAGCAGCTGCGCCCACAGCGGGGCGAACGGTAGATTCAGGATCAACAGGACGACCATGCCGACGAAGAGGCTGGCGAGCAGCGCCCAGACGACCTCACCGTTGCGCTCGAACAGCAACGGTCCCGGTTGGATCCCGTACTGCTGGAACGCTGCGAGGAGGATCGCTGCCGTCGCCGATGTGGGGAGTCCGAGAGCGAGAAGCGCACCCATGGCGGTGCCGGCCGTGGAGTTGCCGGCGGCTTCCGGCCCGGCCACACCGCGGATCGCGCCCTTACCGAACATCGGGTTCTTGCTACGACGGTCCAACCGACGCTCGGTGCCGTAGGCCAGGAAGCTCGGCACCTCGGCGCCGCCGGCGGGGATGATGCCGAAGGGGACACCGAATGCGGTGCCGCGCAACCACGCCGGCATCGCTTCGCGGAACTCCGCCTTGCTCAGGAAGGGTCGACCCTTCGACGGGATCAGCGTGGTGTCGTCGGGCTTGCCGATCTTCGAGGCGATGAAGATGACCTCACCGAGGGCGAGCATCGCGACCGTGATGACCACCACGGAGATGCCGTCGAACAATGCCGGCACCTCGAAGGTGAAACGCGATGCGCCGGAGGGCCCGTCGATGCCGATGACGGCGAGCGTCAAGCCGATCAGCAATGCGCTCAGACCCTTGAGGACGGAGTCGGACACCACCGCCGACGTCGCGATGAACGCGAACACCGCCAGGGCGAAGTACTCCGCGGGCCCGAAGTTCGTGGCCAGGTCGGCGAGCGTCGGGGCGAAGAACACCACGAGGGTGGTGGCGATGATGCCGCCGATGAAGGCACCGATGGCGGAGGTGGCCAACGCTTGTGGGGCACGGCCGTTCTTCGCCATGCGGTGCCCCTCGAACGTCCCTGCGATCGCAGTGCTGTTGCCAGGGGTGTTCATGAGGATGCCGGAGATCGAGTCACCGAACAGGCCGCCGAAGTAGACGCCGGCGAACATGATCAACGCGGAGGTGGGCTCGAGGGTGAACGTCACGGGCAGGAGCAGCGCGACGGCCATGGCCGATCCGAGGCCCGGGAGGACACCCACCGCTGTGCCGAGCAGGGCGCCGACGACGACCCACACGATGTTCATGGGCGTCAGGGCGGTTCCGAAGCCGTCGAGGAGGTTGGAGAACGCGTCCATCAGAACACCGCCGCGAGGATGCCGCCGGGCAGTGTGAGCCCCAGTCCGCCGGAGAAGACCAACTGGACGACGGACGACATGACGAGCGCCACGCCGGCGTCGAAGACGTACCGGGTGCCGCCGAGTCCGATCGAAACGCCCCAGAACAGGAGAGCGCCGGCAAGAACCCACCCGAGCGGATTCAGCAGGGCGATGAACAGGACGATCGAACCGACCGTGATGCCGACGGAGCGCCAGTTCGACAAGGTGCCGGTGTTGGGCGCACCGGTCTCGTCGACCCCGAGGTCGAGCTCGTCCGGAGTACGCAGCAGCTGGACCGCGACGAGCACGGCGATCACGAAGCACAGTCCCGCAATGATGGCCGGGAACACCTGCGGGCCGGGCGATGTCGCGGTGTCGGGCACGTCCATGGTGACGGTGCCGTAGACCAGGAACAGGCCGAGGGCGACGAGAAGCCCCGACACCACCAGTCCACTTCGACCGTGGAGAAAACCACGATCGACATCGGGTGGCGACTCCACCCGGGTGGTCGAAACGCTCTCGCTCATACCAGCCCTAACTCTCGGAGGATGTCGGTGATGCGGGTCTGTTCGACCTCGAGGAACTCACCGAAGTCGTCCCCGGTGACGAAGGAAGGCTTCCATCGGTTGCGCTCGATGGCTGTATCCCACTGTGCGGTCTCCTGCATCTCGGTGACGATCTCGATCAGCGTCTGCCTGTCGGTGTCCGAGATTCCGGGAGGTGCGACGAATCCACGCCAGTTGACGAGGTCGACGTCGTACCCGAGTTCCTTGAAGGTCGGGGTGTCGATCCCCTCGACCGGCTCGGGTGCCGCCACCGCGAGGGCACGGACGTTCCCGGATTCGATCTGGTCACGGAAGTCGTTGTATCCGCTGACGGCGATGCCGACGGTGTTGGACAACAGCGAGGTCAGCACCTCACCACCGCCCGAGAACGCGATGTAGTTGATCGCTGCCGGATCGATGTCGACCTGTTGCGCCAACTGGCCGGAGACGATGTGGTCGATACCGCCGAGTGACCCGCCGCCGATGGGGAGACCACCGGGGTTGGCTCGCCAGGCGGTGATGAAGTCCTCGAGGTCCTGGTACGGGGAGTCTCGTGGCACGACGAATACCTCGAAGTCCTCGGCCATCTTGGCGATGGGCACGGTGTCCTGCAGCGTGATGTCCGAGTCGTTGATCGCGATACCACCGAGCATGACCGTGCCGGTCACCATGACCGTCGTCGACTGGCCGGTGAGGTTCTCGAGCTGGCTGAGCCCGATGGTCCCGCCGGCTCCGGGGACATTGACAACCTGGGCGTTGTTCACGATGCCGTCGGAACGCAGTGCTTGCTGCGACTCACGTGCCACCAGGTCCCACCCGCCTCCCGCTGCGGCGGGAGCGATCAAGGTCAACTTGGCGCGGGCGTCGGATCCACTGGCGCTGCCGGCCGCGTCGATACCGGCGAGCGCGACGACGGCGACGACAGCGACGACGCCGACCGCGCGTTTCACTGTGATCTGCATGGGCGCAATAACTTGGGAGTGGTTTCGGTCACAGCAGGAGGCTAGGGTCCCCGTGTCCGAATAGTCCAGGAAATCCGAATTGTGGCCATAGTGTGCACGGACATAAACCGCGAAACGTACCTCGCGGCGGCGGAACTTCGGTGAACCTGGAGTCTCCCGAGGTGAAAGGCACCGTCATGACCGTTGCAGTAGCGATGAATTCGACACCCGAGGGCCGTGAGGCTCTTGCTCAGGGACAGGCGGAGGCGACGCTGAGGGGCACCGATCTCGTCGTCCTGTCGGTGATCGATGCCGACTCGGTCACCACCGCCCACCGCGACGCAGCCGAGGCGCAGGCACGTCAGGTGCTGGGAGAGAACTCGTTCACGGTGCGCGTCGAACCCGACGGCGGCGATCCGGCGGGGGCTCTGGTCGATCTGGTCTCGGATGTCGGTGCGACGCTGGTGATCATCGGATCACGGCGCCGAAGCGCAGTCGGAAAGTTCCTGACCGGCAGTACCGTTCAGCGCGTGCTCCTCGACAGCCCGGTCCCCGTGCTGGTGGTGAAGGCGACCGAGCACTGAGTCACGAGTAAACCGAATCTCGCATCACCAGGGGCGGAGAACGATCTCCGTCGGGTGCGCGTCGCGGGGGGTGTCGACGGCCTGGCGTACCGCGCGAGCGACCGTGTCGACGGCCAGGAACTTCGAGCCGTCGTACTCCCCACCCTCGGTCTCGACGATCGCGCGTTGCATGTCGGTATCGATGCGGCCGGGGTGAAGGGACGTGACGCGCAGGGACGGTTCCTCGAGTCGCAGCGCGTCACCGAACGCGCGCAACGCGAACTTGCTCGCGGCATAGGCGCCCCATCCGGCATTGGCCTTGATGCCGGCGCCCGAGTTGATCAGAACAATGTGACCGCCTGCCGCGCGCAACGCCGGTAGCAGGAGGCGGGTCAGCTCGGCGACGGCGAACACATTGGCCTCGAAGGTGTGCCGCCACGCGCTCCCGGTCAATGATTCGATGGTGCCCAGCTCGGCTACCCCGGCATTGTGGACGAGGACGTCGAGCGAGGTGATGCCGGCGGTGGCTGCCGCGAGGGCATCCGCGTCGGTCAGGTCCACCGGCCACGCGGTGGCGCTGATGAGTTCGTCCGCGATCCCCGCGACCGAGTCCGGCGTCGATCCTCCGACCAGGACGTCGTGATCGGTGGACAGCAGTCGGGCGATGCCCGCGCCGAGTCCGCGACTTGCTCCGGTGACGAGTGCAGTACGTGCCATGAGCCCAGACTAGGCGTCGGTACCGCGCTGGATGTGGGTGCGCATGGCGGAGTAGACCCGGACGAATGTGTCGACGTCGTCGTCGGTGAGAACGTCGAACATCGAGGTCCGGACCGCTTCCACGTGTCCAGGGCTGGACTCTTCGAGCTTCTTCATGCCCGCATCTGTGAGTTCTGCCAACATCCCACGTCGATCGTCCTCACATTCCACACGGACGACCCAACCGGCGTCGACGAGTCGGGTGATGGCGCGGGTCACGCCGCTGCGGGTCGTGGTCACGGCGTCGGCGAGGGCGCGCATGCGCATCTGGCGATCGGGCGCCTCGGACAGCACCACGAGCAACTCGAAGTCGGTGAACGAGATGCCGGAGTCGCGCGTCAGCTGTCGGTCGAGGGTCTGCATGAGCAGCCGTGTCGCATCGAGGTACGAACGCCATGCGCGCTGTTCGTCGTCCGCAAGCCATCGAGTCATGGGACGAGTTTACTCCAACTGGTTGACAGCGCAATTATCTGCGCTAGTGTTCTCGGTAGTTGACGACGCAACGAACAACCGATCGAAGGCGGAGACGATGAGCATCACAGCGGACGAGCAGAAGCGATCAGACGAGTTCGAGGCCCAGCGTGAGCGCCTGCGCGGCCTGCACCTCCAGCCCGCCGAGTCCCGGCCGACCTCCTCGGCCCGCGGACTGCACCACACAGCGTTGATCAGCAGCGACGTCGAGCAGACCATTCTGTTCTACCAGGGCGTCCTGGAGTTTCCGCTGACCGAGCTGATCGAGAACCGCGACTACCCCGGGTCGTCGCACTTCTTCTTCGACATCGGCAACAGCAACCTGCTCGCGTTCTTCGACTTCCCCGGACTCGACGTGGGCCCGTACCAGGAGGTCCTGGGCGGGTTGCACCACGTGGCCATCAGTGTCGACCCCGAGCGGTGGGACCACCTGCGCGCCAAGCTCACCGACGCCGGTGTCGAGCTCACCGAGCACAGCGGAGTCTCCATCTACTTCCGCGATCCCGACGGTGCTCGCCTCGAATTGATCGCCGACCCGCTCGGCGAGATGTACGGCCATCACGTTCTCTGAGCACGATCCGAAGATCTGACGACGAAAGGCACTCTCATGACCAAGCTTGCGATTCTCTACTACTCCTCCACCGGCCACGGCACGACGATGGCGGCCGAACTCGAGAAGGCCGCTCAGGCAGCCGGCGCCGAGGTCCGCGTGCGCCACATCGCCGAGACCCGCGATCCGGCCACGTTCGCCGAGAACCCGGCATGGAGCGCCAACTACGAAGCGACCAAGGATCTTCCGGCCGCGACCGGTGACGACATCGTGTGGGCCGACGGCGTGATCTTCGGATCGCCTACCCGCTTCGGCAGCGTCGCCGCTCCGTTCCAGACGTTTTTCGACACCCTCGGTGGTCTGTGGGCGCAGGGCAAGCTCGCCGACAAGGCGTACGCGGCGTTCACGTCGAGCCAGACCGCACACGGCGGCCAGGAGACGACGATCGTCAACCTGTACACCTCGCTGATGCACTTCGGCGGCGTGCTCGTTCCCCCCGGCTACACCGACGGCCTGAAGTTCGCCGACGGCAACCCGTACGGCGTCAGCCATGTCACGGGCCCCGACAACCAGAACGAGCTCGACGACGCGACCCGCGCCGCACTCGGTCATCTCGCCACTCGCGTCGTCACCGTCGCGGGCAAACTCGCGCAGTAACACCCCACTCGTTCGAAGGGACCTTTCCCATGACGACTTCCACAGCTCCCGAACTCGACGTCCGTCGCTCGGAGGATCGGGACGCCACGAACATCGGCTGGCTCGATTCGCATCATTCGTTCTCGTTCGGTCAGCACTACGATCCCACCAACACCCACCACGGCGTGTTGATGGTGAACAACGACGACATCGTCGATGCGGGAACAGGATTCGACACGCATCCGCACCGCGACATGGAGATCGTCACGTGGGTCCTGCAAGGCTCTCTCGTACACCAGGATTCGATCGGCCACAACGGCCTGATCTACCCGGGTCTGGCCCAGCGCATGAGTGCCGGCACCGGAATCCTGCACTCGGAGAAGAACGACTCGTGGCGGCTGGCGTCGACGGAGAACCCGTCGGCGAAGCACCGGGAACCGGTCCACTTCGTCCAGATGTGGGTCGTTCCGGACGAGGCCGGGATCACCCCGGGGTACGAGCAGCTCGAGATCGACGACGAATTGCTCTCCGGTGGACTGGTTCCGGTGGCGTCGGGCATGGATGCCTACAAGGACCACTCGGCGATCCGCATCAAGAACAAGTACGCCGCGATGCACGTCGCGCGGCTGCGTGCGGACACGCCCGCGCAGAAGCTGCCCGACGCTCCCTTCCTGCACGTGTTCGTCGCGCGCGGTGAAGCATCGCTCGAGGGCGTCGGGCTGCTCTCCGAGGGAGACGCCGTGCGCATCAAGGGCGGGGGCGGACAGAGCTTGTCGACGACGTCCGCCGCCGAGGTCATCGTGTGGGAGATGCACGCGACCATCGGCCGCTGATCAGGTCTGCAGCGCCGATCGCTTCCGCGAGTACGTGAAGTAGAGAAGCGACGTCGCGGACAGCCACACCGCGAAGAGGATCCACGTCTGGATGTGCAGTGTGCTGATCAGGTAGAGGCACGCGCAGATGGACAGGATGGGCAGTACCGGATAGAGCGGGACGGTGAAACCCCGCTCGATGTCCGGCTCGCGTCGACGCAGGATGATCACGCCGGCGGACACGACGATGAAGGCCACGAGCGTTCCCATCGACACCAGGTCCGCCAGGAAGTCCAGGGGAAGGAAGCCCGCCAGCAGGGCGACGAAGAAGGCCACGATGATCGTGTTCTTCACCGGCGCCAGGCTGCGCGGGCTCACCTGTGAGAAGACCCCCGGGATCAATCCGTCCCGACTCATCGCGAACAGGATGCGCGTCTGCCCGTACAGCGTGACCAGGGTGACCGAGAAGATGGACACGACGGCGCCCGCCGACAGCACGATGGACGGCCAGCTGGAACCGGTGACGTACTGCAGGATTTCCGCCAGTCCTGCTTCCTGGCCTTCGAACTCGGTGTACTTCTGTGCCCCGATCGCCGACATCGTCACCAGCAGGTAGATCACCGTGACCACGACGAGCGCGCTGATCAGTGCGATCGGCAGCGTCCGCCTCGGATTCTTCACTTCCTCACCGGCGGTGGACACGGCGTCGAGGCCGATGAACGAGAAGAAGATCAGGCCCGACGCGGCGCCGACGCCGGCAACCCCGAACGGGGCGAACGGGGCGAGATTCTCGGCACTGAAACCGGTGAAGCCGACAATGGCGAACATCGCGAGGATGCCGATCTTGATGACGACCATGACCGCGTTGGCCCGCGCGGACTCACTGGTTCCGCGAATGAGCAGAACGGCGCACAGGCCGACCAGCACGATGGCCGGTAAGTTCACCCCGAAGCCCTCGCCGCCGCCGGGCGCATGCGACAACACGTCCGGGATACGCACTCCCACAGTGCGATCGAGCAGATCGTTGAGATACTGCGACCACAGAACCGAGACGGCCGCCGTCGACACGCCGTATTCCAAGACCAGGCAGGCGCCGACGAGGATCGCGACGAACTCACCGATGGTGGTGTACGTGTAGGTGTAGGTCGATCCCGAGGCAGGTATGGACGACGCCAATTCGGCATAACACAACGCCGTCAGACCGGCGGTGATCGCGGCGATGACGAACGAAAAGATCACGGCCGGCCCCGCCACCGGGACAGCGGACGAGAAGATGAAGAAGATGCCGGTACCGACCGTCGACCCGACACCGATGCAGGTCAGCTGGAACGTGGTGATCGACCTCTTCAGACGTCCTTCACCCGACGACTCCAACGCCGTGATGTCGCTGATCGATTTGCGCCGCAACAGGCCCGAGCCGGTACCGGAATCGCTCATGTTTCCTCCAACGCAGACAGGGTCACCGAGCCAGCCGGCTTCCTCGGGGAACGACCAGCACCGGAACGGGACTGTGTCGCACGATTTTCGACGCCGTCGACCCCAGGAAGACTCGCGCGAGAGGTCCGAGGCGCGACGATCCCAACACCAGGAGATCGCCCGACCCCAGTGAGACAGAGTCGATGACGTGCCGCCAGTCGCCGCCCGAGCCCACGGCGCACGTGGGTCGCAGGGACGGGTAGGCGGCAGTGACATCGGAGGCAGCGGACTCGAGCAGTCCACTCGCCTGCTCGCGCCACTGCGATGTCACCATGTCCTCGGCGTCGTAGCCGCCGAACGGCGGGTACGTGGTCGACCGGCGGGGCGCGAAGGCGACCAGGTGGAGGTCGACATTCCATCGGACGGCCAGCGCTGCCGCCGAGTACAGCGCATCCTTGGACTCGGCGGTGCCGGTGTAGGCGCACGACAGGCGCGAGAACGGCTCGGACACCGCACGGGCCCCCGACGGCGCGAGGGCGAGCGGGACGTTCGAGGAATGCAGAAGCGCCTCGCTGGTACTGCCCGGGGTGAAGCGGCCGTCAGGCCCGTCCGACGACCCCAGTGCGACGAGGTCCGCGTGGTACTTGGCCGCGGCATCGGTGAGCGCGGTGGATTCGGCGGCGTTCTCGGTGAAGAAGGCGGCCGGTGATCCGAGGTCGGCGGGAGTGAGAACGTCGGCCATGGCGGCGTTCGCGCTGCGGGCCGAGTTGTTGCCCTGCTCCACGAGCCAGCGTCGATACTCGGCATCGACCGGGGCCATCGACGGAAACGGCCAGGTACGAGGCAACACTGTGCACGCGCGCACGGTCATCGAGGCGCCGGCGGCACGCGCCGTGGCAGCCATTCGAGCGGTGAGCGCCAACGCGTCGTGGCCGGAGTCGTCCGGTAACCACCCGACCAATGCGGACAAAGCGGTTGTCACACCACCACCCCCGACCGTTCGCGGAAAGATACTCGGGCTCAGTATGAGACCGACGCAGTACTTTTCGCAGCCCGACTCGGCTACACAGGCTGACCCGCGGTGTCGCGACGTGCCGTCCGGACAGCGGTCGACACGGCCTCGACTGCCGCAGTGACATCCCGGGCAACCTCCGCACGGGGGCGGCTCTCGGCGTCGAACACGTATTCACTGGCGCCGGCGCGGGCACCGCAGTACCCGATGATGCCGACACGCATCTGAGTGTCGATCGCAGAGTCGTACCCACGCTTGCGGTATCCGGCGGCATCCTCGCCGCCCACCATCAGGAGGTGGACCGTCAAGCCTCCCAACTTGCGTGTCATCGGCGTCGTCGTGTCGTCGAACGCCCAGCCGTTGACGAACACCCGATCCACCCACCCTTTGAGCATCGCCGGCATCGACCACCAGTAGACGGGGAACAGCAGGACGAGGTGGTCCGCGCGATCGATACGTCGCTGCTCGGCCGCGATGTCGTCCGGTAGTGGTCCCTCTGCGCGATAGCGTCGCCGGTCGGCAAGCGTGAATCGCGGATCGAATCCCTCTGCGTGCAGATCGGCGACGTCCACGTCGTGACCGTCCTCCGACAGCGCGTCGACGAGACGGTCCGCGACCGCTCGGGTCAGTGAGTGTTCGTCCGGGTGGGCGACGACGACGAGAGTGCGCACGGGAAGATCCCTTCGTGGAGGTGCATTGGTTACCATCAGTAGGTTACCAACAGTAGGTTACTGTCGGTAGGTCACGTCGGCAAGGAATTCGGGGGTACAGGAATGGCACGAGCACGAATGGCTCGGGAGGACAGGCGGAGCCAGTTGGTGGACCTCGCCTGGGCGATCGTGCGCGAACAAGGTGCCGACGCCTTGACGCTGGGTCACCTCGCCGAGGCCGCGGGGGTGACCAAACCTGTTGTCTACGATCACTTTCCATCACGGTCGGCTCTGTTGGTGGCCTTGTTCGAAGAGTACGACGCGCGCCAGAGCGTCGCCCTCGACGCAGCGGTCGCCGCCGTGCCCGCCGACTCGGTGGACGGGTGCGCGCGTGCGCTCGCCGTCTCACACATCGAGTGCGTCACCCAGCACGGTCGAGAACTCGCCGGCGTCGCCGCGGCCCTCGAGGGTTCCGCCGAGATGGCGGACTACAAGAGGCGCGCGGACCGCGCGTACGCCGAACGATGTGAACGGATTCTGGCACCCCACGTCACCGGCGGCGCGATCTCGACTGCTGCGATCATCGCCATGCTGGGTGCCGCCGACGCGGTGTCGGCGGCCGCCGCGGACGGCAGTGTCGACATCGCGGACGCCTACGACGAACTGACCGCGGTCGTCGTGTCGGTGGTGGAGCGCGCGCGGAGGTAAGGCGGACGAACCACCCGATCCGACCCGCACCCTGCAGGATGTCGACCCCCGACGGATGATGTCTCACATGGCCGCCCCCGGATTCACACCCACCCAGCTCGCAGCCCGGGCCGCCTACCTCCTGCGCGGCAACGATCTGGGCACCATGACCAGCGCCGCGCCCCGGCTGTACCCGCACATGTGGAGTTGGGATGCGGCGTTCGTGTCCGTCGGCCTGGCTCCGCTGAGTGTCGAGCGCGCGGTGGTCGAACTGGACACGTTGCTGTCCGCGCAGTGGTCGAACGGGATGATTCCGCACATCGTGTTCGCCAGCGGTGTCGACGGGTACTTCCCCGGGCCCGCGCGCTGGCAGGTCAGCGACCTGGCCGCACACGCCCCGATCGGTGTCCACACGTCGGGCATCACGCAACCGCCCGTGCATGCGATCGCCGTGCAACGAGTCCTCGACCACGCTCGACGCCGTGGACGGACCACGCGGCAGGTCGCCGGCGAGTTCCTCGATCGCCGCTGGCCGGACCTGGTGCGCTGGCACCGGTGGCTCGCGCACGCGCGGGACCAGGACGGCACCGGCCGCATCACGCTGCACCACGGGTGGGAGTCCGGCATGGACAACTCACCGCGGTGGGACAAGGCGTACTCCAAGGTCATCCCGGGTGTCGTGCCCCCGTACCTGCGGGAGGACACCTCCATCGTCACCGACTCGTCGCAACGCCCCAGCGATGTCGAGTACGACCGCTACCTGTGGTTGCTCGAAGAGATGAAGTTGGCGAACTACGACGACGTCGCCATGCACGCCGGTATGAGTTTCGCCGTGGAGGACGTCTTCGTCAGCGCGATCTTCGCCGTCGCGTGCGATGTCCTCGCCACCATCGGCGAGGACCACTCCCGACCGCATGCCGACGTCCGGGAGTTGCGCGGGTGGGCCGACCACTTCCGCGCCGGAGTCGTCGCGACGACGGACCCCCGATCCGGCGCGGCTCGGGACCGCGACGTGCGTTCGGGCGAGTGGATCAAGACCGACACGATGGCGATGTTCGCGCCGCTGCTGTGCGGCGGGCTGCCCCGCGACACCGAGCGCGCCCTGCTCCGGTTGTTCGAGGGACCGCGATTCTGCGGCCACCCCGATTTCGCGTACGCCGTGCCCCCGTCCACGTCGCCCATCTCCCGCGACTTCCGGGCCAGGGAGTACTGGCGCGGGCCGGTGTGGCCCGTCATCACATGGCTGTTCTCCTGGGCCTTCGCCCGACGCGGATGGTCCGAGCGCTCGGCGATGCTGCGCGAGGAAGGCCTTCGTCAGGCCGGCGACGGCAGCTTCGCCGAGTACTACGAACCGTTCACCGGCGAGCCGCTGGGCAGCATGCAGCAGTCGTGGACAGCTGCCAGCGTGCTCGACTGGCTCGGCTGAGCGTCAGACCTTCCACACCGCCACGACCGACGGCCTGGGCTGCGACGATCCACCGTCCGGCCAGTGGGAGGCGGGCGCGTCGGCGCTGGCGTCGTCCTCCTCGCCCGGGTGCTGGACGCTGACGACGACGCGCTGCTCCTGCACGATGGGACCGCACGTCTCGGCGCCCTTGGGCACGGTGAGGAACTGCTTGGTCTGCCCGCGCCGCTCGCCGTCCAGGACGACGGAGAACAGTCCGTCGTTGGAGTCGAGGGCATTGCCGTCGGTCGAGATCCACAGGTTGCCGTCGGGATCGAAGGCCAGGTTGTCGGGGCACGAGATGGGGCTTACCTGAGTCTTGTCGAAGCCGCCGAAGTAGGTGTCGGCGGCTGACGGGTCACCACAGACCAGCAGAAGGTTCCACGTGAAACTGGTGCCGGCGTGGTCGTCGTCGAGTTCGAGCACCTGCCCGTTCTTGTTCTTGTCGCGCGGGTTGGCCTCGTCGGCGCCCGCCTTGCCCTCGGTACCGCGGTTCGAGTTGTTCGTCAGGGCGACGTACACCTTGCCCGTGACCGGGTTGGGCTCGAAGTCCTCGGGCCGGTCCATCTTGGTGGCGCCGACCTTGTCACCCGCGAGTCGTGTGAAGACCGCGACTTCTTCCGCGGACATGCCGTCGACGAGCGACTCGCCCTTCCCGTCCTCGCCGGTGCGCAGCAGGGGGATCCACTCACCCTTGCCGGCGAACTGCCCCGTGGTGGGGAGCTTGCCGCTGCCGTCGATCTGGTCGGGAGCGTCGCCGGAGAGCTTCGCGACATACAGGGTGCCGGCGTCGAGAAGTGTCACGTTGGACCGCAGCGCGGCAGCACCACTGCCCTGCATCATCTTTCGCGACGAGACGAACTTGTACATGTAGTCGAACCGCTCGTCGTCACCGCTGTAGGCCACGACGGTTCCGTCGTCGGTGACGTGGATGGTGGCGGCCTCGTGCTTGAAGCGGCCGAGCGCGGTGTGCTTGATGGGCGCGGCCGTGGGATCCCACGGGTTGACCTCGACGACCCACCCGAAGCGATTCACCTCGTTCGGCTCCTGCGCCAGATCGAATCGCTTGTCGAACCGCTCCCACTTACGCTCGGACGCAGCACCTTCGACGCCGTAGCGCGCCAGGCGGGCGGCGGCGACCGGATCGGTGACGCTCTCGGCGTTGGCGAAGTACTGGTTGATGTTCTCCTCGCCGGACAACACGGTGCCCCAGGGGGTCACTCCACCCGAGCAGTTGTTGAACGTGCCGAAGACCTTGGTGCCCGTCGGATCCGCCGACGTCTTGAGGAAATCGCTGCCGGCCGCCGGACCGGTGACGACGAACTCGGTGGACCCGGTGATACGGCGGTTGTAGCGACCCATCTGCGGAGTGAGCTTGCCCGAGCCGTTCTCTCCGGCGACCTGTACGACCGAAAGACCATGGGCGGCAATGCCGATGGCGACCTGCTCGGCGGTGGGGTTCTCGGCGTCGTAACCCTTGAAGAGGAACGGCTCGGTGGTGTACTCGTGATTGACCACCAGGAGGTAGTCGGTCGAGGACCCGTCGATAGGCAGCAGACCGGCGAAGTCGTTGTTGAACCCGAACTGCTTCTCCTGCGCCGCCGAGGTCTGGTTGTCGAAGTCGAATGCCGGCGCGCCCTCGACGACCGGATCGCCCCAGCGGATCACGACGGCCTGCTCGTAGCCCTCCGGGACGACGACCGCGTCCTCGGTGTTCGGTGCGACGGCGGTGAAGTCGAGGCCGCGCGGTTCCGGAGTGGGGGTGGCCGACGCCGTGGTGGCTGTTCCCTCATCGCCCGTCCCGCACGCGGCGAGCGCGCTGGTGGCACCGACGGCCAGCACGGCCATCGCTCCGCCGCGCAGGATGCCGCGACGCGTCATCGCGGTCTTGACGATGTCGCCGAAGTATTCACTGCTCGACGTGTTCGGCACCTCGTGGAAGCAGGCGTCACCGCACTTGTACTTACACGTCAGCGACGATCGGGAGGACGAACCGTCGTGCTGATGGGAGACGATCAGGGGCAGCGGAATCGTGGTCACCGCACGACCGTAGGAGTGCCGAGCAAAAGGCAAAGAGAAGGTAAGCAACTCCCCGGGTACTGCGAGATGAACGGCGGACGAACGGTGCGGGGAACCGCGGATGTCGCGGCTCCCCGCACCGACCGCGGCTAGGCGGCGCCGAGCAGTCCGTGCGGATCGAGGACGAACTTCGTGGCCTCACCGGAGTCGAAGTCGGCGTAGCCCTGCGGTGCTTGCTCCAGGCTGATGGCCCGTGCGTTCACGGCCTTCGCGATCTGCACCCGATCGTGCAGGATCGCCATCATCAGGCCGCGGTGGTACTGCATCGTCGGGCACTGTCCGGTGGCGAAGGACAGCGACTTGGCCCAGCCGGTGCCGAGGCTCAGCGACAACGCGCCGACCTTGGCGGCTTCGTCGGATGCTCCGGGGTCACCGGTGACGTACAGCCCCGGAATGCCGAGCGAACCACCCGCCGTGGTGATGTCCATCAGCGAATTGAGCACGGTGGCAGGCGCTTCGGTCGCCGACCCGTCGCCGTGACCGCGTGCCTCGAACCCGACGGCGTCGACGCCGCAGTCGACCTCCGGCACCCCGAGCAGCTGCTCGATCTGATCCTTCGGATCGCCCTTGCTGACATCGACCGTCTCGCACCCGAAGCTCCGGGCCTGCGCGAGCCGACTCTCGTTCAGGTCGCCGACGATGACGACGGCGGCGCCGAGCAGTTGCGCGCTGGCCGCCGCGGCGAGCCCGACCGGTCCGGCGCCGGCGATGTAGACCGTCGACCCGACTCCCACTCCGGCCGTCACGCAGCCGTGGAAGCCGGTGGGGAAGATGTCCGACAGCATCGTCAGGTCGAGGATCTTCTCCATGGCCTGATCGCGGTCGGGGAACTTCAACAGGTTCCAGTCCGCGTACGGCACCATGACGTATTCGGCCTGGCCGCCGACCCAGCCGCCCATGTCGACGTAGCCGTAGGCGGCGCCGGGACGATCAGGATTGACGTTCAGGCAGATGCCGGTCTTGCGTTCCTTGCAGTTCTTGCAGCGACCGCACGCGATGTTGAACGGAACCGAGCACAGATCGCCTTGCTTGATGAACTCCACGTCGCGGCCGACTTCGATGACCTCGCCGGTGATCTCGTGGCCGAGGACCAGGCCCTCGGGTGCCGTCGTACGGCCTCGCACCATGTGCTGATCGCTACCGCAGATGTTGGTGGAGACGACCTTGAGAATCACGCCGTGCGGACACTCGCGGCCCACACTCGCCGGGTTCACGCCGGGCCCGTCCTGCAGGGTGAAGCTGGGGAAGTCGATGTCGACGACCTCGACCTTCCCGGCTCCGGCGTAGGCGACGGCTCTGTTGTCGGCCATGTGTTCAGCTCCCGTTCGAGGTAGAGCGCCGACATGCTCGAGTGCGAATGTCGGCATCTCTCTCGACCGTACGCGGATGGTGTGCGCCGCGTCACATTCGCGGCTCGGGGATCAGAGCACTTCGGACAGGAACCGCTGCAGTCGATCGGTCTGCGGATCGTCGAACAGCGCTGCGGGCGGGCCCACCTCGACGGCGCTGCCGTGGTCCATGAACAGGACGCGGTCGGACACCGAGCGAGCGAAGCCCATCTCGTGCGTGACGACGACCATCGTCATGCCGCCGGTCGCGAGGTCCGCCATCAGGGCCAGGACGCCCTTGACCAGCTCGGGGTCGAGCGCGGAGGTTGCCTCGTCGAAGAACATGACCTGCGGAGTCATCGCGAGCGCACGAGCGATGGCGACGCGCTGCTGCTGACCACCGGACAGGTTGCCCGGTCGCGAGCCCGCCTTCTCTTTCAGTCCGACCTTGTCCAACTGATCGAGCGCGACGGCGTGAGCCTCGTCCTTGCTCTGCCCCTTGAGCTTCCACGGTCCGAGAGCGACGTTGTCCAGCACTGTGCGATGCGGGAACAGGTTGAACTGCTGGAACACCATGCCGATGCGCTGGCGCAGTGCATCCGGATCATCCTTCAGGACCGATCGGCCGTCGAGAAGGATGTCGCCCTGTTCCGGCTCGTGCAGACGGTTCAGCACGCGCAGCAGAGTGGACTTGCCGGAGCCCGACGGTCCGATGACGGTCGTGGTGCCGCCCGCCGCGACGTCGATGTCGACGCCGCGCAGAACCTTGTTGGTGCCGAACGACAGGTGCAGGTCCCGTCCGGCGAGCGAGACGCCGGTCAACGAGTCCGTCTGGGGAGTAGTAGTCATGTGTCAGCCTCTTTCCACGACGATGGCCTGTTCGACCGGGTCGAGAGTCTGCTCGGCCTTGCCGACGCGCAGACGCTTGTCGATGTAGTTGACCAGGTGGGTCAGCGGCACGGTCATGGCGAGATACACCAGGCCGGCGGCGACCAGCGGGGACAGGTTGCCGGTCTGGGCGTTGAGGTCACGACCGACGGCGAACAGCTCGCGCTGCGTGGCCAGCAGACCCAGGAAGTAGATCAGCGACGAGTCCTTGATCAACGAGATGAACTGGTTGACCAGGGCCGGCAGCACGCGGCGGACACCCTGCGGCACCACGACGAGGCGCATCGAGCGGCGGTAGCTGAAGCCGAGCGCACGTGCTGCCTCGATCTGCCCCTTCTCGACGCTCTGGATGCCGGAGCGGAAGATCTCGCCGATGTACGCGGCCGCGAGCAGCGACAGCGCCACTGCGCCGAGCCAGTACGGGTTGTTGCCGGTGATGCCGCTGACCACCGGTCCGATGCCGAGGCCGATGACCAGGATGATCACGACGGCGGGCAGTCCGCGGAAGATGTCGGTGTAGACGCGGGCGGGCCAGCGCAGCCACCGAGTGCGCGAGAGTCCCGCGAGGGCGAGCAGCATGCCGAGGACGGTGCCGATGATGCCCGACGCCAGCGCCAGGATCAGGGTGTTCGGCAGGCCGGTCTTCAGCAGGTCCGGCAGCGCCTTCTTGTAGAGCTCCCAGTCGAAGAACGTGTCCCCGAGCTGCTGGAACGTCGACTTGGGCGCAACGGCCTGCGCGGCTGGGGCATTCGCGTCGTTCTCCGCGGCGATGGCGGCGAAGTCGGGGAGCTCCGGCTGCGGTGCGGCCTTGCTGCCGGGCTTGAAGCCCTCCGGGAGTTCGCGCGGCACCCAGTCGGAATACAGCTGCGCCCAGGTCCCGTCCTCGATGATCGCGTCGAGGCCGGAGTTCAGGGCGTCGATCAGCGGCTGGTTGTCACGGGCGACGGCCCAGCCGACGAAGTTGTTGAGGCTGAACGTGTTCTGCGTGATCGCCGTGCCGTCCTCCGGCTTCACCAGGCCCTCGGCCTGCTGCGACGGTGCGACCCAGGCGTCGATCTGGCCGGTCCGCAGGTTCGCGTAGGCCGTGTTGTAGTCGGGGAACTTCACCGGATCGAGGCCCAGGGTGTTGACGACGTAGTCGTCCTGCACCGTTCCCTGCACCACGCCGATACGGGTGTCCGGTCCGAGGTTCTCGAAGGCGGTGATCGGTCCGCCGGCCTTGGCGACCAGGGAGAAGTAACCGAAGTCGTAGCCGTTGGTGAACCCGACCGTGTTGCGGCGCTCGTCCGTGGTGGTGATGGAGGACGAGCCGACGTCGAAGCGCCGGCCGGCGACCTGCGCGAGCAGACCCGAGAACTCGGTGCCCGAGAAGTTGATCTGCAGACCGAGCTTGGCGGCGACGGCCTTCAGCAGCTCGTTGTCGTATCCGGTGTAGTCGCCCGCACCGTCGACGCAGATGCTCGGCGGCGCGTCGGAGAGCGTGCCGACAGTGAGTTGGCCGGGCGTGATCAGGCCAAGCTGCGAGGTGTCGATGCGATCGAGCGGCGTGACCGACGGAGTCGTGTAGCGATCTTCCGTGGCTGCGGCCGCTGCGGCGTCGAAGTTGGTAGGCGTCGACGAGGCGCTGTCGACACCGGGAGGCGCGCACAGTTCCGTCGGTGCCGCGGCCGCGGAGGATCCGCCGTCGTCCGAGGAGGAGCCGCATCCGGCGAGGAGAGCGGCGAGAAGAAGTGTCAGAACCAGGGCGATCAGGGATCGTCCCGAGCGGTGCGCAAGCATGTGACAAACACTAGGGCTCGACCGCGAGCAGCACCGAAACGTCGAACACGCAATGGTTGTGCTCAGTGATCTGTGTTCGCGACGCTCCGAGCAGGGTCTACTCTCCGTCGGGGCGTACGTCACCGAGCATCCAGGAGATCTGGAGGGTGTACGCCGGGGGACGGAAGGTTCTACGTGTACTCCACTCTTGCGTATCCGACGATGGGTGTTCCGGACGCGGGCAACACGGCCTGGGTGTTGGCCAGCGCCGCCATGGTGCTGCTGATGACCCCGGGCCTCGCGTTCTTCTACGGCGGCATGGTGCGCGTGAAGAGCGTGCTGAACATGATGATGATGAGCCTCTCGGCCATCGGGGTCGTCTGGGTGCTGTGGGTCCTGTTCGGATACTCGATGGTGTTCGGCGACGACAGCGTCGGTGGGTGGATCGGGGACCCGACGCAGTTCGCCGGCCTCACCTCGTTGATCGGCGGCAGCTTCGGAGCCGGCGGCGGCCCGGTCGAGATCCCGCTGGTGGGTACCGTCCCGGCGCTCGCCTTCGTCGCCTTCCAGGCAGGCTTCGCGATGGTCACCGTGGCGCTCGTGTCCGGCGCCGTCGCCGACCGGATGCGCTTCATGCCGTGGGTGATCTTCGCCGGCCTCTGGGCGACACTCGTCTACTTTCCCGTCGCGCACTGGGTGTTCGCGTTCGACGGTGTCACCGCGGAGACCGGAGGCTGGATCGCCAATCAGCTGAAGGCCATCGACTTCGCCGGCGGCACCGCGGTGGAGATCAATGCCGGCGCGGCGGGACTGGCGCTCGCCCTCGTCGTCGGCAAGCGTCGTGGGTGGCCCCGCGAGGCGATGCGGCCGCACAACCTGCCCGCCGTCATGGTGGGTGCCGGACTGCTGTGGTTCGGCTGGTTCGGTTTTAACGCCGGGTCGTCGCTGGCTGCCGACGGCATCGCCGCGGTCGCGCTGGTCAACACGATGGGCGCCGGCGCGATGTCGATGGTCGCGTGGCTGGTGGTCGAGAAGATCCGCGACGGGAAGGCCACGTCGTTCGGCGCGGCGTCGGGCGTCGTCGCGGGCCTGGTGGCGATCACGCCGTCGTGCACGGCCGTCACCCCGATCGGCGCTCTGGGCGTCGGCGCTGCCGCCGGTGTCGCCTGCGCCTTGGCGATCGGCCTGAAGTACCGCTTCCGGTACGACGACTCGCTCGACGTGGTCGGAGTGCACCTGGTGGGCGGCATCGTCGGCACGCTGATGATCGGCCTCCTCGCGAGCAGCGACATGCCGCCCGGTGTCGACGGCCTGTTCTACGGCGGTGGCGTCACGCAGCTCGGTCGACAGGCCGTCGCCGTGGTCGTCGTTCTCGCGTACGCGTTCCTGGTCACCGCGGCTATCGCCACGGTGCTGAAGCTGACCATCGGGATCAGAGCGGACCCGCAGCACGAGACGGACGGCATCGACGAACACGAGCATGCCGAGTCCGCGTACGAGTTCGCCTCCTCGCACGGCGGACACGGCAGCTCGGGTCTGTTCGGGAAGCAGTCCGGCTGACCGTCAGCTCTGGTGGGACCGCGCCCAGGAGATCGCACCGGTCAGCTCGGTGAGGTCGTAGTCGGGGCCGTTGACGCCGACGGTGAAGAGGGTGGCCCCGGCGTCGACGAAGGACTGCGCGTCGTCGGCACCCGGCCACGCCACCGACCGCTCGATCTGCGACACGTCGCGGCCGACGGTCTCACCGTGTCCGGCGAGCACCTCGGACTTGTGCTTCAGCGCGTCCAGATCCGCGAAGCTGTGCCACACGTCCGCGTACTGCGCCACCATCTTGAGCGTCTTCTTCTCACCACCGCCGCCGATGAGAATCGGGATGTGGCGAGTGGGAGCAGGGTTGCCGACGGCGAGACGAGTGGTGATGCGGGCCAGGCTCTCGTCGAGAAGCTTCAGACGCGAACCGGCCGTGCCGAAGTCGTAGCCGAAGTTGTCGTAGTCCTTCTGGTTCCAGCCGGCGCCGATGCCGAGGATCAGGCGGCCACCACTGATGTGGTCCACGGTGCGGGCCATGTCGGCCAGCAGGTCAGGATTGCGGTAGCCGCCGCCGGTCACCAGAGCGCCGATCTCGACGTTCGACGTCTGCTCCGCCCAGGCGCCCAGCATCGTCCAGCACTCGAAGTGCGCACCGTCGAGATCGCCGTACAACGGGTAGAAGTGGTCCCAGTTGAAGACGATGTCCACACCCGCGTCCTCGGACCGCAGAACCGCGTCGCGGATCAGGCCGTAGTCGGGGGCGTGCTGAGGCTGGAGTTGAACTCCGATACGAACGGACATGTGTGATCCTTCGGTGAGGCCGCTGAGTGTCGACTCCATCGTGCCCGTCATGTCAACCGTCTGCGCTCACGGCGAGGTGTGGGCATGCCGCGACTGCGCAGATCCTCGACGAACCGTTGCACCAGCGTGTCGGCAGGTGCGCCGACCATCACGACGACGGTGCGCTGCAGGGGCGGTGCCAACGGCTTGACGACGCCGGGGAACCGGGGCGGCAGTGCGGTCACCGGAACGAGCGCGATGCCGAGCCCTGCATGCGCGAGTTGGGCTGCAGTAGTGGAGTTCCGGGTGTGGGTGATCGGCTCGAGATGAACGCCGTGAGACGCGGCGACGGTATCGAACCACGCTCGTAGACCGTTGGAAGGGTGGTAGTGGACGATAGGCCTCCCGGCCAGCTCGTGCCACGAGACGGCGTCGGAATCGGCGAGATCGAGACCTTCCGGTACGACGGCGACGACGTCCTCGGTACCGAGGTCGACGACGGTGCCCGCGTAGCGCTCGGATGCCGGACCGATTGCCAGGTCGACGTCACCGTTCGTTACCGCGTCCGCCATCGCATCGGCACTGGCGAACTCGGTCAGGTCCAGATCGACAGTGCGGTACTTCCGGGTCCAGGCGCGAAGGGTCGGCGCGAGCAGCGGAACGGTCAGACTCTCCGCGCAGGCCAGTCGGAGTCGGCCCTCGGTGCCGGCGGCCAGAGCTCTCCCCGTCGTGAGAACGCGACCGGCCGCTGCGAGGGTCGCCCTCGCATCGACCAGGACGGCGCGGCCGGTAGGAGTCGGACGCACCCCGCGCGGGAGCCGCTCCAGCAGTGGCGTCCCGATCTCCGCCTCCAGTGACGCCAGCTGGTGCGACAAGGCGGGCTGGGACAGATGCAACAACGCGGCGCCGGCGGTGATCGACCCGGCGTCGGCCACGGCGACGAAGCATTCCAGGGCTCGCAAGGTCGGCACCAGCAGAGGCTATGTGACGCGGGGGCTCTGCGACGTGGCAGGCAGGGTCATCCGATCTGCACGCCGCACGCATACATCGTCGTGCGGAGTACGAATGCTGCTTCCGCGCCGATGATCTCGGCGACGAGGATCAGGTAGCGCTCGACGAAGGCACCGCCGTGCGCGGGTTCGCGCCGATCGTCGGGATCGCCGGGTTCGAGGTGATGCGCGATCTCGTGCAGCAGCACCATCTCGCGGAGCGCCCACGCTCGACCGCGCACGTGCAGAGGGACGGCAATGGTGGCGGAGTCGGCTTCGTAGTGAGCGGCGCCCGTCCCGGAACGAGCCCGAACGCGCACGGGAATCGATGCTCGCGGCCATTCGCGCCGGACCCATGACAACGCGCACACGGCGTCGACGTACGCCTGGACGGAGTCGAGCGAGGCGAACCGTCGTTCGACGGGAAGGGTGACCGTCGAACCGTGGATCTCGATGGTCCGCAGTCCACGCTCGTCCGCTCGGTCGAACATGGTCCGCACCTGCTGCTCGGCGTCGTAGACGCGAGAACGTTGGGCGTCCCGGGTCATCGCTCCAGACGCCCACGGGCGCCGCCGATCTCGGGCTGATTCCCCAACCGGGCACGCCTGCCGGCGTGATCGCCCGCACGACGGGCCTCGGCGGAGTACGAGTTGCTCGCGCTCCCCCGCCAGGTCCCCCTCGCGGTGGATTCCGCGGCGTAGAAGTCGCGTAGCTCGATCGCCTTGTCGCGCAGCACCATCGCGGTACCGGCCTCCGGAGCCTCGAGAGCCACCACCTCAGCCTCGGCTTCCTTCCGCACCGCGGCCAGGCGTTCTCCGACGCGGTGTGCGAACGCTGTCTGGAACTCGAGTCGCGCCGTGACACCGGCCAGGGGCTTGCGCTCGACGGTGCGATACCGGCGACGCCCTCGCACCACGATCACTTCTCGGTCGACGGTGGCGTCGCGATGCGCACCCGACGAGATGTAGGCGTCGCTCGCGCGCACCATCTGCACGAGGAGGCTGGCGTACAGGGCCTGGCAGGTGTCGATGTCGGTGTCGAACCCGTACGCGAACACCTGCGTGGACGACTGGGCGACATCGCACTGGACGTCGTTGGCGCGGGCGATGGCCACGAACAGCAGAACGTAGGTGCGCAGTCCCTTCTTACCGGGCTCACCGATGGGAACGATCCGCTGCACCGGCGTCGCACGCTTCTCCCGGGACGCGGTGTGCGAGCGTGCGACGGCGAGATCGATCGACGCGGCGGTGGCCAGCCGCTGCGCCGCCTCCATGAACGCTTCGGCCTCGTGGGGGTTGTCCGTCGACTCCGCCTGACGCAGAAGCCCTCCGATGCGGGCCACCATCTTGTCCGAACTCACCGGTGCCCCTCCACCGATGCGCAGAACGCGTCGATCCGTCGGCGCACCGATGTCGCGCCGATCGCATCCGCACGCTCGCGCGCCGAGCGCACGGCCCGGTCGGACACCCTGCCGGTGCGGGCATGGTCGATACGAAGCCCGAGGTAGGCGTCCTCCGCACTCCAGGCTGCGTAGCCCCGCTGGAGGTGGAGGCGCCGCGCCGCGTGGAGGTGGCGTCCTGCGCGCTCGAGATGGCCGGCAGTGAGGGACATGTCGGCGAGGTGGTGGTGGACGACGCCGAACGTGGCGGGAGACATCGACACCGTCAGCTGGGCGAACGGGAGCAGCCGGGCGTGGATGTCCTCGCACACCGCGACGTTGCCGACACCGGCCGCCGCGCGCCCGATGAAGGCCATGGTCATCAACCAGAGAAGGCCTGCGGGCACGGCGGCGATGTGCTGAGCGTCGTACCAGTCCATCAACCGCCGGGCCTCCTCCACCTCGCCCACGTCGAGGTGGGCGATCGCCACCGCCGGGCGGAACGCTGCGATCAAATCGAACATGGTGGCCATCTCGTCGCTGATTCCGACGAAGTAGGACAGATCGCCGCGGAACATGCGCAGCGCGAGGATCGACGTGTGGTCGCGGCCGTACGTGTGGCTGCCGACGGGCGCATCGGGTGGTGTCCGGATACGGTCCAGCACGGTTTCCGCCCGCACCAGACGCCCTGCCGTGACGTCGAGCCCGAAGCGCGAACACGCCATGACCCAGGACATCTCGTCGTCGGCAGCGATGTCCGCCGACGTGACCGCCGCGAGTGTCGACGCCGCTCGGTCCAGGTACCCGAAGTCCACCTGGGAGCGAGCCTGGACCGCGGCCACGGACGGGTCCCGACGACGCAGGGGTGACGTCGCGCGTAGGTCGTCGAGCCGTGTCAGCGCTTCGTGTCGGAGGTCCCAACACTGCGGCACGAGCAGGGACCGCAGCATCGCGACGAGTGCACCTTCGAGGGCCGCACCGTCGCCGACCGAGTGCGCGATCGCCGCGGCCCGCTCGAGGAGACGCCGCCGCTCCTTCCAGTCATCGTTCCAACTCAGCTCCGTCGCCAACTGCGTCAACAGCCTCGAGGCCTCGGGACCGTCCTGACGGCCGGTGTCCTCGAGAATGTGCAACGCTTCCTGCAGGCTGTGCACTCGCTCGGGAAGCGGCTCGAAGATCTGGAACAGCGTCGCACCGTCCATGGTGTCGGCGAGGGTCGCGTCGATCTGGAGATCGTGCAGGCCCAGACGGCGCGCCATGGCGATGGCGTCGAACAAGGTCGAACGATACGAGCGATCGAGGCATTTGCGTTGTGCCCGAACGAGATCGACGAGCAACCGACAACGCTCCTCAGAATCCCCGCGTGGCACCATCCTGCGCAGCGCGATCCGGTAGCCCGACACGGCGTCCTCGTAGGCGGAGACCGCGTAGGCGCTGTCCCCTGCGCGCCGTGCATAGTGCGCTGCCTCGGATCGGTCGGAATCGAGGGACCGGCCGAAGTGATACGCGATGCGTCCCAGCTCGTCGGCGGTGGTGTCGGCGCCGAGCGCGATCAGCGCGCGCGCCACGTCGGAGTGCAGCTGTGCGCGGCGTGCGCCCGGAATGGAATCGTTGATATCCTTCTGTACCAATGCATGCCGCATCGTCAGGTCGTCGTCCGTCTCGCCGGCGATGACGAAGTTGACACGCGCGAGTTCGTCCAGGGTCTCGGCGAATCGGATGTCGTCGGGGATCGTCGATGCGGCGCGCAGTACCGGCCGCGGAATGGTCGATCCGAGGACGGAGCACAGTTCCAGCAGTGTCACCGCGTCGCAGCTGAGCGTGCTTCTGGCGATCCGGACCGCGTCGGCGACGGTGTCGGGTATCGATCCGCCCGGCTCCCGCTCGTGCGCCGCCAGCACGGCGGCGATGAGAAGGGCGGACCCGCCGGTGCGCTCCACCAGGGCATCGGCGTCGAACGGAGACTGTCGCCCTCGTACGAGGTCCCGCACGGCTGCGACGGAGAGACCGCCCAGCCTGATCTCGCGGTAGCCCTCGGTGCGGCGCGCGGCGGCGAGGGTCGACTGCAGTTCGGGGGATCTGTGGTTCTCGTCGCGGACCCCCACCATGATGCACAGCCGCCTGCCCGGGGTCTCGCGAGCCAGGTGTCGGATCAGTGTGGAGGTGGCGCCCGAGGCCCACTGGACATCGTCGATCACGAGCAGGGTGGAGCCGCGGCGAGCCGGTCCGACGAGCCATTCCGTCACGGCCTCCGCGGCGCCGGCCCGGTCGTCGTGCCCGTGAGCGGGAATGAGATCGCCGAAGCGCCGGGCGGCGCCGGGGACGATGCTGAGGATGCTCGTTCCGTTCTCCCGCAACCACTCTCGCGCTCCGGCGACGCCTCGCGCATCGAGATCCCGGCTCACGGCGTCGACCAACGGCTCGTACGGGATGACGGCATGCTCACCGCAGCGGCCCGCGACCACGTCCATCCCGCGTCGACGGCCGAGGTCTCTCGCCGCGCGCATCAGGGACGTCTTTCCGACGCCGGCCGGCCCGGACACGACGACGAACCGCCCGTGACCCGCTGCCGCCGACTCCAACGCAGAGCCGATCTCGGTCATCTCACGCTCACGACCGACGAATTCCCGACCGACCGCGCGCTGCTCGACGGGCCGAGCGGTCGCCGCGTCGTCCAGGGCCTCGAGGAACAGCTCCCGGGTGGCGGGGGACGGATCGACTCCCAGTTGCTCGGCCAACACCGTGCGACACCGGGAGGCCGCACCGAGTGCCTGGGCGCGATCACCGAGCCCCATGTAGCCGCGCATCGCCACCCGGTACACGCTCTCGCGCAGCGGATCCGCGGCCAGAAGCGACTCCGCGGACGAGACGGCGTTGTCGAACTCGCCGAGTTCGAGGGAGGCCGACGCGTCGAGTTCGAGCGCGGTGAGGCGAAGGATGTCGAATTCGGTGCGGATGCCGTCGGCCCAGTTGCCGGTCGCTCCCACCAGGACGGGCTCGTTGAGTATGTGCAGGGCGCGACGTGCGTCGTGAGCCTGCTGTGACGGCGACGCGTCGTTGCGGTGGCAGGCGGCGCGGGCCGTCTCCAGGTCCACGTCGGTGTCCGGGGGGAGGACGAGACGCACCATGCCCGACCGGGAGGTGACGGAGTTTCCGGCGATATCCGCCGCGTCGAGAACGTCGCGCACCTTGGAGATGACGCCGCGGAGGACGGATTTCCACGTGCGGGGACGAGCGTCCGGCCACAGGAGAAGTGCGAGTTCGTCGAGCGGAACGTCCCGGTGTCGATTGACTGTCAGGTATGCGAGGACCTCGACGCATCGAGGGCCGCCGACGATACGCGGATCCACCACGCGGGTACCTCGTGCGACGCTGATCTGCCCGACCAGGCGAATGGTCGCAGGGAGGTCGTTCGTCACCGTTCGAGTCTATTCGCACGGCCCGGGTCAGCGACTTTTGCACTTCCTGTGCACGCCTCGAGCACACTCGAGCGAGTAGACGACAACCGACCGACCGGTCGGCGGCGAGAGCTCGGGAGTTCGCACATGGCATTCACCTCCACCACCGTCTGTCTCCTGGCCGGTTCCGTCGCGTCCCGGACCTTCGCGGGATCGACCTACCGTGTGGGGACCTCCCCCGCGCACGGTTCGGTGGACGTCGCCTTCGACGGCATGTTCACCTATTCGCGCACCGCGACGACCGACCGGTGGGCCGACGACCCGGCATCCTTCGGGTCCGACGAGTTCAGCGTCGTCGTCCGGGCCGACGGTCGCGATCTCGCCGAGATCGTGGTGCGGCCCCTCCTGTCGACGAGCGCCAGGATGCCCATCACCTCGGTGCGCGTCGTGGTCGTCGGTGGGGCCGCCGACGTCTATGACCGCGTGGCTGCATCGGCTCCGCGTCGGCGGCCGCCGTCAGGGAACCTGCGCTCGCTGAACGGCCGACACCGGGTCACCGCCCGGTTCGGTGCCGACCCGAGTAACGAGACCTTCGAGGTCTTCGTCTCCGACGGAGTGAGCGAACGGACGTCGTACGTCCTGGGGGTGTCCGATGCGCCGCTGATCTGGTGATCGACGCTCTCCGCACATGCCGAAGGGCACCGTCCGTCGACCGGATCGGTGCCCTTCGGCAGTAGTGCAGACCTGCTAGTTCTCGTCGGCTCCGACGATGAACGCCTCGAGCTGCTGACGGGCGACATCGTCCGGGAGCTGCTTCGGCGGGCTCTTCATCAGGTACGCCGACGCGGGGACCACGGGTCCACCGATTCCGCGATCCTGTGCGATCTTGGCGGCGCGGACGGCGTCGATGATGACTCCGGCCGAGTTGGGCGAGTCCCAGACCTCGAGCTTGTACTCGAGGTTCAGCGGCACGTCACCGAAGGCGCGGCCCTCGAGTCGGACGTACGCCCACTTGCGGTCGTCCAGCCAGCCGACGTGGTCCGACGGTCCGATGTGGACGTCCTTCGCGTTGAACTCGCGCTGCAGGTTCGACGTGACGGCCTGGGTCTTGGAGATCTTCTTCGACTCGAGCCGGGTGCGCTCGAGCATGTTGAGGAAGTCCATGTTGCCGCCGACGTTGAGCTGCATCGTGCGGTCGAGCTGCACGCCGCGGTCCTCGAACAGCTTCGCCATCACGCGGTGCGTGATGGTGGCGCCGACCTGGCTCTTGATGTCGTCGCCGACGATCGGGACACCGGCATCGGTGAACTTTTTCGCCCACACGGGGTCCGAGGCGATGAAGACGGGAAGCGCGTTGACGAACGCGACCTTCGCGTCGAGGCATGCCTGGGCGTAGAACTTGTCGGCTTCTTCCGATCCGACGGGGAGGTACGAGACCAGGACGTCGACCTTCGCGTCGCGCAGGGCCTGAGCCACGTCGACCGGCTCGGCGTCGGAGATCTCGATGGTCTCCGAGTAATACTTGCCGATGCCGTCGAGGGTCGGTCCGCGCTGCACGCTGACGGTGCTCGGGGGGACGTCGGCGATCTTGATGGTGTTGTTCTCGCTGGCGAAGATGGCCTCCGACAGGTCGAAGCCGACCTTCTTGGCGTCCACGTCGAACGCGGCGACGAACTCGACGTCGCGGACGTGGTACTTGCCGAACTTCACGTGCATGAGGCCGGGAACGGACACGTTCTCGTCGGCGTCCTTGTAGTACTGCACGCCCTGAACCAGGGACGATGCGCAGTTACCCACGCCCACAATGGCCACGCGCACCGCAGTGCTGTTGTCACTCATGGTCGGGTTCTCCTTCTTTTCCGTATCGGGTGGCCCGAGCAGTCGTGCTGTCCGGGCGATCCACGACCGAGGGGTCGGTCGTGGTTGCGGGCGGAGGACTCTCCGAAGTGACCGCCATTGCCTCGGCAGCGATCAGTTCGTTGAGCCACCGCACTTCGCGCTCGCTCGACTCGAGGCCGAGCTGATGCAATCCGCGCGTGTACCTGTCCAGCGACCCACTTGCTCGGCCGATGGCGTCTCGGAGCCCTTCACGGCGCTCCTCGACTTGACGTCGCCTGCCTTCGAGAATCCGCATCCGCGCCTCAGCGGGGGTGCGCCCGAAAAAGGCCAGGTGTACGCCGAATCCATCATCTGTGTAGTTCTGCGGACCGGTGTCGACCACGAGCTCGGAGAACCGAGTCCGGCCGGCAGGCGTGAGTTCGTAGACGCGACGCGCCCGACGTTTGACGGTGCCCTGGTCACCGGGGTTCTCCACGATCAGCCCGTCCGCCTGCATACGACGCAAGGTGGGGTAGAGCGAACCGTACGAGAAGGCCCGGAAGGCACCGAGAAGGCCGGTGAGGCGTTTACGGAGCTCGTAGCCGTGCATGGGTGTTTCCAAGAGCAGGCCGAGGATCGCGAGTTCGAGCATGTGCGTCCTCCTTACCTGTCCGTCCCTGGTCCGCGTCACGATGACGCTCCTCAACTATAACCGCCACATGTATCGGCGCGATATATGGGGGTACACGTAACCCCCGCGCACACTCACAGGGCTGCGCGACGGTTCAGGGGCGGTAGGGCACGGTCCGGATCACGTCGCCCTCCAGACCGGTCTGCAGATATCCGCCGCGGCCATCGGCGTCGGCGGCGTAGACGAGCACCTCCGGGGTCCCCGTGTTGCGCGCGAGAACGTGCGTTACCGAGGCGCCCGGTCGTTCGACCGCTGCCGCGGCGGTGGTCATCGACTCGGCGAGTCGCGCAGTATCGATGAGGGAGAAGTCGAACGGCAGGTACCCGGCCTCCAGTGGATCGGTGTCCGCCGACACCGCGAATCCGCCGTCGACGCTCACATCGCGGGTACGGCCGTCCTCGACGCGGGTCAGGCTCGCACGTCCCTCCGCCGGGAACATGGTCAGATCGGTGATCATCGGGTTTGCGAAGCGCGCGAGGTAGCGGTCACGGAAGTCGGCCAGCCCGCCCGCCGTCGTGAAGTCGAACGGCACCGCCACGATGGGCTCGAACTGCTCCGCAGCGATCATGCCGGGCGACGGCGCGGTCGGGCCGGAATCACGGATCCCGAGCACCACCGCCGTCGTCACGACCGCCAGGACGACGACGGCCCCGAGCACTAAGGGGCGACGTCCCGTGGGTTCTTCTCGGACGGGCGCAGGCTTCGGCTCCGGCAGCGGAACGTCGGCCTGCAGGTCACCCGCCAGGAGCTGAAGATCTCCCAGAGTGACGGCCGTCCGCGCCGCGTCGGTTCGCAGCCGGTGCTCGTCGTACGTCAATTGACCATCGGCATAGGCACTGTCCAAGGCTGTCGCGACGAGCGCGCGATCGATGTCGCGTGCCCGAGTGGCCCGGTGTACTCGACTCACGTCTACCTACTTCGCCGGATCGAACGGGTAGACGCGGAGGAAGTCGCCCGACAGTGTGGCGTCGAATCGACCGTCTTCGTTCGCGCCCTCGTCGCTCGCGTAGAGACTGATGGACGGACCGCTCTCGTCGGCGCGAAGGAAGAGGTACATCGAATCGATGCGGTCGATGTTCAGACTTGCGCCGGCGCCCAGAACCAACCCGCCGAGCACGCCGGGTCCCAGGTCGGCGAGGTCGACGGTCGCCGTCCCCCGATCCCTGTCCGTGTCGTCGGACTGCCTCCACTCACCGTCGCGGTACTGATAACGCTGTTCTCGACCCGGATTGTCGGGATTCGGCACGCTCAGCAGCGCGTACTCGGGATAGAACATCAACTCGTCCACGACGGTGGTTCCGAGCAACGCTTCCGTCGACGCCACGATCTCGTCCATCGCGCGGGGTTCGAGGTAGCCGGCCGGGCCGTAGGTGCCGGTGGCGCTCTCGTCGGACGCACAGGCACGGACACCGACGAAGATCACTGCTCCGACGGCGACGAGCACGCCCCATCGGACGAGCGCTCCGACCACGCTGGGTCGACCTCGTCGCGAGAGCGAGGCCACGGCAGCACCGGGTGATGCGATCGGCGCGAGATCCGTCTCACCCTGAAGGTCGTCGATCAGATAGTGCAGGTCCGCCAGTGTCGCCGCATCGGTGGCGAGAGCGATGCGTGAGGAGTGCTCCTCGGCGTCGATCTGACCCTCCGCGAGCGCGAGGTCCAACGCGGCGCACGCAGCGACTCTGTCCTGGTCACGGGCGCGGATCGCCAGGGAACCCTTCAGCGGCATCGGCAGATGATAGGTGCGTTCACGGGTTTCCGACAGAGGTGGCTCGGCGCACTCCTCACAGATGGCCGGTGCGGGGTTGGCCCCCACCCCTGTCCGCGGGCGCACGTACTCTGGTCACCGTGCGATCACAACGGCAGGTGGTGGACTACGCGTTGCAGCGCAAGTCGCTGCTCGCCGAGGTCTACTCGGGACGAACGGCGATGGCTCAGGTCTGCGACGCGGACCCCTACCTGCTCAGGGCGGCCAAGTTCCACGGTCGCCCGTCGACGGTGGCGTGCCCCATCTGCCGCAAGGAGCAGCTCACGCTGGTCTCCTGGGTGTTCGGAGACAAGCTCGGCACGATGAACGGTTCTGCACGTACCGCGGAGGAACTTCTCCGGCTCGGTGCGAGCGAGGAAGAATTCACCGTTCACGACGTCGAGGTCTGCCGCACCTGCAGCTGGAATCACCTCGTCCAGTCGTACGTGCTGGGTGTCGTGCCGGCTCCGGGGCGCCCCCGAACACGTTCGACGAGTCGCCGACGCACGGCCAGTGAGTGACGCGGGTCGGTAGTCGGCGGTACCGTCCGTCGGTGGCATCGCCACGATCCGGACAGGACTGCCGCCCGACCCTCTCGATGTGGTCTTCGAACCCCGACGCGCAAGCGCCGTTCACGCCGAACGGCCCTGTGCGTCCCGACAGTGGAGTACGTCAGTGAGTTCCCCCTACGGCAATTCCCGAGACGACCGTCCCGAGCGACCCTCGGCACGGCACGGTCGCCCCGACGGTCCGGGAGAGCCACCACAGCGCGGGCGGCCGAACATCGAGCCGCCTCGACCTCCGCAGCAGCGACCCTCCGGGCCGCCTCCCCCGCGCGCTCCGAGGATGGATCCCCCCAGCTGGCCGCCGCCGGAGCGCGGCCGGCCCGCAGGCCCCGCGTACGGGACGGGCAACAGGCCCTCGTACGACGATCGCGGCCCGGACACGACGCAGATCCCGCCGACCGCGCCGCCGCCGGGCTCCCGAGCTTTCTCGCAGCCCCGGCCGTACACGGACAGTTACGAGTCGAGCGACTCACCGCGATCCCGACCCTTCGCGTCGCATTCACGCGACGACGCGGACACGGGTCCGGATCGGTTCGGTGGAGGACCCACCGAACCGCCATCAGGAGGTAGTGCGACGAAGACGAAGAAGAAGTCGAAGTGGAAGGTCGTCCGGCGCTCGCTGTACGGCTTGATCGCACTCGGCATGGTCGTTCCCATCCTCGTGTTCATGGTCGCGTACGTCATCGAGGACGTTCCGCGTCCCGGTGACATCAAGACCAACCAGGTCGCCACGATCCTCGCGTCGGACGGCACGTCCGTCCTCGGCACGGTGGTCCCTCCCGAGGGCAACCGCACCGACGTCGAGATCGGGCAGATTCCCGAGCACGTCCGTAACGCGGTGTTGTCCGCGGAGGACCGCGACTTCTATTCGAATCCGGGCTTCTCCGTCACCGGTTTCGCCCGCGCGGCACGCGACAACGTCCTCGGACGCGACAGCGCCGGCGGCGGATCGACCATCACGCAGCAGTATGTGAAGAACGCCCTGGTCGGGTCCGAGCGGACCCTGACCCGCAAGATGCGCGAGTTGGTCATCTCCTCGAAGATGGCTCGTCAGTGGACCAAGGACGACATCCTCGCCGCCTACCTCAACACCATCTACTTCGGCCGAGGTGCCTACGGCATCGCCGCGGCGTCCAAGGCCTACTTCGACAAGCCCGTCGAGCAGCTCAGCGTCGAGGAGGGCGCGGTCCTGGCCGCGACCATCCAGCAGCCGTCGGGTCTGGATCCGGAGAACAACCTCACGGGTGCGCAGTCCCGGTGGAACTACGTCCTGGACGGCATGGTCACGATGGGTGCGCTCGACCAGACGCAGCGTCAGCCCATGCAGTACCCACAGTGGCGTCCGCTCGCGTCCGTGGACAGCGGTGATGCCGCCGACGCCGGCCCCAACGGCCTGATCAAGAACCAGGTCCTCAAGGAACTGACCGCGTCCGGCATCAGCGAGCAGGATCTGAACACCGCCGGCCTGCAGGTCACCACCACGATCGACCCGAGGGATCAGCAGGCGGCCATCGATGCCGTGAACTCGAACATGGAGGGCGAGTCACCGGAGCTGCGGACGGCGTCGGTCTCGATCGACCCGCGCACCGGTGCGGTCCGTTCGTACTACGGCGGAGCGGACGGTCGAGGCTTCGACTTCGCGCAGTCCGGCCTGCAGACCGGATCGTCGTTCAAGGTGTTCGGACTCGCTGCCGCGCTCGACCAGGGAATTCCGCTGTCGCAGATGTACGACAGCTCCCCGCTGACAGTCAACGGCATCTCGATCGGCAACGTCGAAGGCGAATCGTGCGGCACGTGCACCATCGCCGAGGCACTGAAGCGATCACTGAACACCAGCTTCTACCGCTTGCAGCTCAGTCTCGACGGCGGCCCGCAGGCCGTTGCCGACATGGCGCATCGCCTCGGCATCCCCACCGAGGTGGAGGGCATCGGTGAGACCCTCACCGAGCCGAACGATGCAGGCCCGAACAACGGCATCGTGCTGGGTCAGTACCAGTCCCGCGTCATCGACATGGCCAGCGCATACGCGACGCTTGCCGCGTCGGGCACCTATCACGCTCCGCACTTCGTGCAGAAGGTCGTCACGGCCGACGGCACGGTGCTCCTCGATCGCGGCGCCGAGCCCGGCGAGCAGCGCGTCGACCCGAACGTCGCCGACAACGTCACCGCCGCCATGCGTCCTATCGCCGGGTACTCCAACGGCCACAACCTGGCCGAGGGTCGACAGTCCGCAGCGAAGACCGGAACCGCGCAGCTCGGTGACACGGGCGAGAACAAGGACGCTTGGATGGTCGGGTACACCCCGTCACTCGCGACCGCCGTCTGGGTGGGTACCGAGCAGGGACTCCCGTTGCAGAACAGCTACGGCGGCCCCATCTACGGCTCGGGGCTCCCGTCCGACATCTGGAAGGACACCCTCGACGCGTCTCTGGAGGGCACTCCCGTCGAGACCTTCCCGGCACCGGGCGCCATCGCAGGACAGGCCGGTGTGCCGCAGTACTCGGCACCCGCCGCGCCGACTCGGACCGCCGCTCCGGTGACGACGGTGGAGACACCGACGTCGGAGGCTCCCGAGCCTGTGGCGCCGCCGGTGGTCGTACCGTCGCAGGTCGAGATCCTGCCCGGCATCACGATCCCCGTGCCGGGGCTCGCGCCCGCGGCGACGACCCAGCCGACGCCCGAGACGGCGCCGGACGACGGGGCGACGCCTCAGCCGGCCGCACCGCCGGGCCGATAGGGGTGGCGGGCAGTCCGGAGGACGGTCGGGATGGGCCGGGCAGTCCGGAGGACGAGGAGCTCTTGGCCAGTCCGGGTGAGCTGGCGCAGGATCGCCGGTCCGCTCGGAGACGGGACCGCCCGAGTCTGACGGATCCGATGGTCGGGGAACTGTCCTCGGTGGTCGGCGGTCCCATCGGCAAGCACGCGCTGGTGGGGCGCCAACGTCACATCACGCCGCTGCGCGTGATCTTCGCGTTCACGGTGGTGTTCCTGGCTCTCGGATGGTTCGGCAAGGCGGCGTGCATCCAGCAGGCCCCCATCGGTCCCGGCGGGGAGCTGGGTCTGGACTGGAGTGGCAGCCGGCAGTACGTCGCGATGTGTTACTCGGACGTGGTGCCGCTGTACGGCGCGGAACGCCTCGATCAAGGCGCCTTCCCGTACAAGAAGTCGTGGGAGGACACGGGTTCCGACGGCTCGACCATCACGCGGTACATGGAGTATCCGGTGGTGGCCGGCATGTACCAGTACGTGTCGATGCAGATCGCGCACGCGTGGTCGGCGGTTCCGTGGCTCCCGCAGGCGCTGACGGTGGCGCTGTACTTCAACGTGGTGGCGTTCGGGTCCGCACTCGCGTGGATCGTGACGATCTGGGCGACGACGATGCTGGCGGGACGCCGAGTGTGGGACTCTGCTCTGGCCGCGTGCTCGCCGCTCGTCATCGTGCACGTCTTCACCAATTTCGACGCTCTCGCAACAGCATTCGCGGCGGGAGGCATGCTCGCATGGGCGCGCCGCCGCCCGGTGCTGGCGGGCATCCTGCTCGGCATCGGCGGCGCCACCAAGCTGTACCCGCTGTTCCTGCTGGGTCCGCTCCTGGTGCTGTGTCTGCGTACCGGCAACCTGCGTGACTGGACTCGTACCGCGGCCGCGGCCGTTTCGGCGTGGGTTCTGATCAATCTTCCGATCGCACTGCTCTTTCCGCGGGGGTGGTCGGAGTTCTTCCGCCTGAACTCCGACCGTGGTGCCGATCCGGACTCGATCTACAACGTCGTCCGATCCTTCACCGGCTGGTCGGGTTTCGACGGTCCGCTCGCGCCCGGTGAGAAGCCGGTACTCCTCAATCTGGTCACCGCGGTGCTCTTCATCGCCGCGTGCGCTGCCGTCGCCTACGTGGGGATGACGGCGCCGAGGCGCCCGCGCCTGGCGCAACTCGGATTCCTCGTCGTCGCGGGCTTCCTGCTGACGAACAAGGTGTGGAGTCCCCAGTACTCGCTGTGGCTCGTCCCGCTCGCGGTGCTCGCACTCCCGCATCGTCGAATCCTGTTGGCGTGGATGACGATCGACGCGCTGGTCTGGGTTCCGCGGATGATGTACTACCTCGGAGTGTCGAACAAGGGACTGCCCGAGCAGTACTTCACCACCACGGTGGTGTTCCGCGACCTGGCGGTCGTCGCGCTCTGTGTCCTGATCGTCCGGCAGATCTACCGTCCGGTGGACGACCTGGTCCGCAGTAGTGGCGACGACGACCCGGCCGGCGGCGTCCTGGACGGAGCGCCCGACAGCTACCCGGCATGGGTCCCCGCCTCTCTGCGTCCACGTCCCGTCGCGGTGCCTGTTCCGGAACACGTGCCGGCACCTAGGGCACCACGGTCACCGGCCACCGACCCAATTTGACCAGGCGCACGGCGACGGACCCGAAGATGCGGTGACCCGCCGACTCCGAGGTTCCCACCACGATGGCGTCGGCACGCAGTTCGTCGCCCACGGCCGCCAGTCCCATCGCAGGATCACCGCGGAACGTGCGGAACTCCCAGTCGACGTGCTGGTGCTCGCCGAACCGCACGACGTGGTCCCGGATCTCTCCGAGCAACTGGTCGGCGACCTGGGTACCCGAGTCGTAGACGACGCCGCTCGCCTGCGCGAAGGCGCCGGCGGCGAGAGTCTGCACGTAGACGAGCACGAGTTTCGAGTTCTGCCGTCGTGCGGACCCCGCTGCGTAGGCGGCGGCGCGCCACGACGAGTCCGTACCGTCGAGCCCGACGACGATTAGCTTGGGGCCGTCGACGCCGTACTCGAAACCGGTAGATTCGTTTGACGAGGTCACGATCTCAGAGTACGTCCGGCCTCAGGACAAGTACGGGCGGAGCTGCGGAAGCGCCTCTCCTGCGTGCTTGGCGTTGATGCCGTCACCGATGGCCTGGAGCTTCCACTCACTGCCTGCGCGGTAGACCTTCGCCATGACCAGGCCCGTGAACGGCATCCCGCCCTGCAGCGTGAAGCGGGCGAGCTCGGTGTTGATCGTGTTGTCGACGAGCCTGGTGAACGCGTTCGCCACCTGCTCGAACGTCTGACCGCGGTAGGAGGTGACGATGAAGACGATGGCGCTGATGTGCGCGGGCACCCTGGTCAGGTCGACGGTGATCACCTCGTCGTCACCCTCGCCCTCACCGGTGAGATTGTCACCCTGGTGGACGATCGAACCGTCCTTCGACGTCAACTGGCCGAAGTAGACGACGTCGGCGTGCTTGTCGCCCGAGAACATCAACGCCGACGCGTCGAGGTCGATGTCCGCGCTGCGGCCGCCGCCGAAGAAGCCCGCCTTCTTGATCGGGTCCCAGCCGAGACCCATGCGGATCGCGGTGAGGGCGACGCCGCCGTCCTTCTTCAGCGTCACCTTCTGGCCCTTGGACAGGCTGACCGGGCGCGACTTCGTGAGGCTGACCTCGGGCGGACCTGTCGGTGCGGGTGCCGGCGCACTCGCGACCGGTGCCGGTGCCGGGATCGGCGCCGGCGGCGGTGTGGGGGCAGGAGCCGTAACCGGTGGCGCAGCGGGGGTCGGTGCCGAAGGAGCGTCGTCGACGGACACGCCGTGATCTCGCACCAGCGCCTCGAACCCACCGGCGTATCCCTGGCCGACAGCGCGCACCTTCCAGCCGTCGCCTCGGCGGTAGAGCTCGAGGGCGATCACGATGGACTCCGAACTGAGTCCGTCGATCGTGTACGAGTACAGCGTCGATCCGGTTCCGCCGTCGATGACGTGCGCAGTAGGGGCGGAGGACCGGCCGAAGCTGCTCGACGCGTCGTCGAGGGTGATGACGACGCGTATCTGGGTGATGTCGGCCGGAACGGATGCGAGCGTCACGGCAACCTCCGGACCGTTCTGACCCGGCACCAGCTGTACGCCAGGTCCCGTGGGCTGGTTGAAGAAGACGAAGTCCGCGTCGGAACGGACCTTGCCGCTGTCGGTGACCAGCAGCGCAGAGATGTCCGCAGGTGCTGTCAGCTCGAGGCCGATGCGAACGGTGGCGGTGGACAGCGGTGCGTTCTGTCCCTTGGTCAACGGCTGTGCAGACACGAATCGTCCTCTTCCACATGCTCGGCTACATCGGGTGCGTGAAACTTCAGCGTACGTGGCGCAATGTCCGATTCAGGTTCGCGTGGAACCAGTCCAGGATCTCCTCGCTGGCCGGGCCGCCGGAGTGCTCGGTCACCACCAGCCCCGGGGCCTGCCACTGCAGTAGTTCGAGCTCTCCGTGCCGGGGGCGGATCGCGGCGTCGGCGCTGCGCAGCATCTCCGCGTCCAGTGCACCGTCCCCCGCGGCGAGTACCGGCGTCGCCGGATCGAGAGTGCCGTCGTCGATCAGTCGTCGTCGAACCTCGGCGATGGCCCGCGACTTACACACCACGTCGGGCATCGCGTAGATCTTGCGGCCCTGCTGCGACACCCCCCACCCCCGGCCCGCGCACCATCGACCGAAGGTCTCGACGAACGTCGCCGGCATGGCTGTGACGTCGACGACCAGGTAGCAGAACAGGTCGTCGGCGGTGCGCTGCTTCAGAACCCACGAGTCGTCGCCGCGCCGGTGCATCTCGGCCGTCACCTCGTCGAGGGGGGCGGCAGTGTCGGCGACAGCCTGGTCCACGGCCGCACGCCACCGGCGGTCGGGTTCCCCGTCCACGAGAATCGTGGCGCCGTTCGTCGTGATCGCGTACCGCCACGGCGCTCCGGGGAGCGTGATGCGTCGGAACTGTTCGACCGTTCGGGTCGTCGTCGGAACGACTGTCGTCGCCGCGGCCAGCTTGTCGAGGAGATCCGCTGCCCGGACCGTCATGAAGGACAGCGGGGCACCCTCGTACATCTCGACACACTGCACCTCGCTCGAACCGCCCTCCGCCAGCGCAGCACGGCTGTAGATCATGGTGCGGTCCAGGTCGGTCGCCACGAGTGCGGTCGTCATGCGGTCCGGCTTCCCACGTCGCGGATCAATCCCATGCAGGCATACGCGAGGTCCGGCACGACGTCGACGGGAACACCGCGCGAGGACGCCAGCATGCGAATGTGCCGATGGTCGGGGGCATCGGCGTCGCGCACGAGGATCCGCCACGGCACGCGGCGAAGCAGAACCCGAGTGGTCTCTCCGACACCGGGTTTGACGAAGTTCACGGTGGTGATGCCGTACTCGGCCCGCACCTTCTCGACAGATGCCCAGCCGCTCCACGTCGGTGTCCGGTCCGATCTCTGCACGGTTTCGACGCCGGTCGTCACGTCCGCTCGGACCGCCCGGAAGCAGTCGGACACTCTGTCCAGCAACCGGTTCGACACGTCCGACGACGCGAGCTCGGAGTAGAACTTCGCTCCGTGGAACTCGCCGGGGCCGATCAACTCGTCGTTCAGGACAGTGCGGGAGACCAGCCCGGACACCGTGGAGTTCAGACAGGCCGACGCGATGAGGAAGTCGTCGCGCGTCCCGTATGTGCTCACACAGTGACCGGGATCGGCCAGGACCGCCAGCCTGTCGTCGAAGCGGGCACCTCCGGCGTGGTGATACGCCTCGAGTGCGGCGGAGAGCTCCTTGGCGATGGCTCCCTTACCGGTCCATCCGTCGACGAAGACCACGGACGACGGATCTTGGGCACGCGAAAGATAGTCCAGCGCTGCGGTATCGATGCCGCGGTCCCGCACGATGGACACGGCGTAGTGCGGCCAGTCCAGGCCGTGCACGGCGCGCGCCCACCGACGCATGAGGATTCCGATCGGGGTTCCGGCTCGGGCGAGGGAGGCGAGCACCAGGTGCTCGCCGCGCTCGGCGATCAGCAGGTCGGTGACGACCCCCACGGCAGTGGCCAATCGTGATGCGCTCTCCTCCAGCACCGTGTCGAACAGATCCCGGTAGGCCGCGTCTGGTTGGTACTCGACGGGAAGAGACTCCGCGTAGTGGGCATGCCCCGACTGGATGCGGCTCTCGCGTGACTCGGTGTCGGCTTCCAGTGCGACATGGGACAGGTCCTGCAGAAGCCAGGACACCTCGTCGGCAGCGTA
>NZ_JXQS01000081.1:0-235 GCF_000834565.1 Rhodococcus sp. MEB064 | reverse complement strand
GCTTGACTGCGAGACAGACACGTCGAGCAGGTACGAAAGTAGGTCTTAGTGATCCGGTGGTTCTGTATGGAAGGGCCATCGCTCAACGGATAAAAGGTACTCCGGGGATAACAGGCTGATACCGCCCAAGAGTTCATATCGACGGCGGTGTTTGGCACCTCGATGTCGGCTCATCACATCCTGGGGCTGAAGCCGGTCCCAAGGGTATGGCTGTTCGCCATTTAAAGTGGTACGC
>NZ_JXQS01000080.1:0-258 GCF_000834565.1 Rhodococcus sp. MEB064 | reverse complement strand
GACTTCACCCCAGTCATGAATCACACCGTGGTAACCGTCCTCCCGAAGGTTAGACTAGCTACTTCTGGTGCAACCCACTCCCATGGTGTGACGGGCGGTGTGTACAAGGCCCGGGAACGTATTCACCGCGACATTCTGATTCGCGATTACTAGCGATTCCGACTTCACGCAGTCGAGTTGCAGACTGCGATCCGGACTACGATCGGTTTTATGGGATTAGCTCCACCTCGCGGCTTGGCAACCCTTTGTACCGACCAT